>NZ_JAZKVY010000069.1:0-525 GCF_036624925.1 Stenotrophomonas sp. A3_2 | reverse complement strand
TTCTTTCCGTTTGCGGACGGCCTACAGGCGGCGATCGCGGCAGGCGCCACGGCGGTTATTCAGCCGGGTGGCAGCATGAGGGATAACGAGGTCATTGCAGCGGCTGATGACGCGGGCCTCGCCATGGTCTTCACTGGCATAAGACATTTCAGGCACTAAGGGCAACAGTAGGGATCGCGTTGACACACACCCTTGCATGGCGACGCGCCCCAGTCCGACCAGCTCGCACTTATTGCTATCAGACAAAGACAGGCTTTTTCATTGACCGTGTAGTTATGGGATGGTTACCATGCTCGCCCTGATAGGATTTTGCGATCATGGCAGTTTCGGCCCTTGTACGAAATAAGCGCCAGCGGCGTGCTCTGATCACTGCACAGATGGTGTTGTTTTCGGTAATCGCAGGCTTTAGGCTCAGGACCCATTAATTTCCTTGCTTAGGCGCGGCGTCGCGTGATTCTCAGCATGGCGGGAGGTGTCCTGCCATGACTGAGATGTTTCTTCTCTCCAAGGCGCAAATGCGCCGGA
>NZ_JAZKVY010000068.1:0-478 GCF_036624925.1 Stenotrophomonas sp. A3_2 | reverse complement strand
CTTTTCACCGGCCCGTCGGAAACAACTTCCTTCCAAGTCTCGTCAAGGTTCGGGCTAACGAGCGCAATCCCCATTTCGCCGGCCGCCAACGCGGTCTTGCCATCCAGGCTGATTGCAACGCTCCGGAGCGGCGCCATATTCCATGCGGCTCCCGCCGCAAGGCTGATCGCATCACTCCGGAGCGGCGCAATCCTCGATGCGACTTGCGCCGCCGAGCTTACTTGTCCTTCTACCAATCGAACTAAAGTGCCATCGTCACCGACCGCAAGAATGGTCTTGCCGTCCGGACTGATTGCAACAGCGTAGAGGTTGGCTTCGGTTCCAGAGTTGGCCGCGATCCAGCTTGCCCCACCGTCCTCACTACGGAGCACTGCGCCACCACGACCCACTGCAAGCACCGTCCTACCGTCGGGACCGATGGCGACGGCTCTTAGGTCGGTTGGAATTACCGGAAGCCGTGCGAACCCGTTCACCTCCC
>NZ_JAZKVY010000067.1:0-311 GCF_036624925.1 Stenotrophomonas sp. A3_2 | reverse complement strand
GTGTTCCTGGCCGAGCGCCTGGCCCGGCATGCCCGCGAGATGGGCTGGGAAGATGTGGCCACGTATCACCGCGAACAGGATTGAGGGGGGGCGGGCGGGCTGCGCCCGGCCCCCCCCCGTAGTGGGGGGCCCGGGGGCGGCACCCACACACCCGAACCCGCCATTCCGGGGGGTGGGGGGGGGGGGGGGGTCTGCCGGCCCGTGGGCGCCTGGGCGGGCGCCATCGAGCCCCCAGGGGTGCGGGCGCTTGGCTTGCGAAGCACTGCTCCGAACGCGCCCGAACGCCCAGCCGCCAGCGCCTGGGCCAGACC
>NZ_JAZKVY010000066.1:0-1831 GCF_036624925.1 Stenotrophomonas sp. A3_2 | reverse complement strand
AGCCGAGCCCATGCTCGGCTGCTTTTATGTAGAGTCGAGCCCATGCTCGACTATCGGGAAAGCAGCCGAGCATGGGCTCGGCTCTAGACAAACAGGGTGCGAAGGCGCGATGGAGGAAGTCGACCTGCTGGTGATCGGTGGCGGCATCAACGGCGCCGGCATCGCCCGTGATGCCAGCGGACGCGGACTGCGCGTCCTGCTGTGCGAACAGCATGACCTGGCCGCGCATACCTCCAGTGCCAGCAGCAAACTGGTCCACGGCGGCCTTCGCTACCTCGAACAGGGCGAATTCGGCCTGGTGCGCAAAGCGCTGGGTGAGCGTGAGACGGTACGCCGGCAAGCCCCTCACCTGGTCCATCCTCTGCGTTTCGTCCTGCCTTGGGAACCGCACCTGCGCCCGCGCTGGATGCTGCGCGCGGGACTGTGGCTGTACGACCATCTGGGCCGGCGCAGCCCTGCGTTTCCCGCATCGCACGCACTGGACCTGCAACGCGATCCGCTGGGTCGCTGGCTCTCCCCCTCGCTGCGCATCGGCTTCAGCTACGCCGATGCGCAGGTCGATGACGCGCGGCTGGTGCTGCTCAACGCCCTGGATGCCGCGCAGCGCGGCGCACAGGTGCGGGTCCGCAGCCGCTGCATCGACCTGCGCCCCGTTCACGGCCGATGGCAGGCCGTTCTGGAATCCGCCGATGGCCAGCCGCACCCGGTGACTGCGCGCGCCGTTGCCAATGCGGCTGGTCCGTGGGCCGGCGGCCTGCTGGAACAGATGCAGGGGCGCGGCGATGGCCCCGCGCTGCGCCTGGTGCAGGGCAGCCACATCGTGCTGCGCCGTCCCTGGCCCAGCGACAGCGCCTGCCTGCTGCAGCAGCCCGATGGGCGCGTGGTGTTCCTTCTGCCCTTCGCCCACGACCACCTGCTGGTCGGCACCACCGACACCGACTATCGCGGTGACCCGGCGCGCTGCAGCGTGCTCCCTGCGGAGGTGACGTACCTGTGTGATGCGGCCAATCGCTACCTGCGTGATCCCATCGCGGCGGAGGAGGTGGCCTGGCGGTTCGCTGGCGTACGCCCGTTGCTGGCCGATCCCGATCCGCGTGCGGCACGACTCAGCCGTGATTACCGCCTGCAGTTGCAGTCCCACCCGGCACCGGCGCTGCACGTGCTGGGAGGCAAGCTCACCACCTACCGGGTGCTGGCCGAGGAAGCGCTGGAGCTGCTGCGGCCGGCGCTGCCGCAGATGGGCCCGGCGTGGACGGCAGGCGCAGACCCGCTGCCTGGCAGCGACTGGGGCGACGCCACGCAGGCGTGCTCGCGCCTGCAGTTGCTGGCACCGTGGTTGCCCGAGGAAATCGCACGCCGCTGGGCCGACGCCTACGGCAGCCGCAGCGCGGAGCTGCTGCATGGCCTGCAGGGTGTGAACGATCTTGGCGAAGACTTTGGCGGCGGCCTGCACGCGCGGGAAGTCGCTTTCCTGCGTGAGCACGAATGGGCCTCGAATGCCGAGGACGTGCTGTGGCGGCGGAGCAAGCTGGGGTTGCGGCTGGACGCGGCGCAGGTGGCACGGCTGCAGGCGTGGATGGAGCAAGCCAGCGTGTAGAGCCGGGCCATGATCGGTTGAATAAGCACAACCCAGCCCAGCAAGGCCACCCGCTGCAGGAAGATGAGGTACCGTACCCCTACCTCTCTACCTGAGACGCTGCATGACGCCCCGCTACGTGCTGGCCATCGACCAGGGCACCACCAGTTCGCGCGCGATCCTGTTCGACCGTGCCGGCGACATCGTCGGCAGTGCACAGCGCGAATTCGCACAGATCTTCCCCCAGCCCGGCTG
>NZ_JAZKVY010000065.1:0-312 GCF_036624925.1 Stenotrophomonas sp. A3_2 | reverse complement strand
GTCAGGACGTTGTCCGTTACCTCGTAGATCAGCGTCTCGAAGCTCATGGCGGTTCCCCTCGCGGTTTTGCGCGCAGGATGCGGGGCGCGCCCGGAAATGCAAAGCCCGCCGGCCTTCCAACACGCGCGCCGCTTGGCGCGGCGCCGCCGGACTTTCCAAGACGCGCGCCGCTTGGCGCGGCGCGCTGGCGGCCCTCATAAGGCGCCATGAATTACGTGGACCTGGCGGTGCTGGGCATCCTGGGGATTTCGGCGCTGCTCGGCCTCTCCCGCGGCCTGGTGCGGGAGGTGCTGGGCATCGGCGCCTGGGCGC
>NZ_JAZKVY010000064.1:0-346 GCF_036624925.1 Stenotrophomonas sp. A3_2 | reverse complement strand
TCTGACCATCCTGGAGCGATAAGGACCTGGGGGGGGGGGGCGTGAAAACACTTGCTCGCTATTTGGAAATTATAGTCGATCCCACCTTCGACGACTTTCACTGCAATTCCGGCTCGATCCGTCACGCGTATCTTGCCTGTGCGGCGATCTTCCACGCCGTTGACCGCGCTGCCGAGGAAGGCGGAAGGCGCGCAGCGGTTGTCCGTCAGGCGTGGTGCAAAGAATCGCTCGAATTCAAACTGGTCGACGTCCTCGCGCACCACTTCAAGCACGTGCAAAGTTCTGACGAACAGATACCAGTGGGCCGTGCCGGCATTCCGATCGGATTTGCGTTAGTCTTCGATGA
>NZ_JAZKVY010000063.1:0-29518 GCF_036624925.1 Stenotrophomonas sp. A3_2 | reverse complement strand
CCGGCCGCTGGCCGGCAACGTCATGATGTTCGACGCGGATGCGTGGTTGCCGGCCAGCGGCCGGCACTACCGGGGTGTTTTCACGCTTCGCGCTCCAACACCCCATCACGCAACCGGTACTGCGCATCGACCACGCCTTCGGGCAGGTCGTCGTGGGTGATCATCAGCAGGCTGCGCCCGTCCAGCAACCCGGAAAGGTCCTGCAACAGCGCGCGTGCGGTATCCACGTCGAGGCCTTCGGTCGGTTCGTCCAGCAGCAGGATCGGCGCATTGCGCAGCAGCGCACGCGCCAGTGCCAACCGCCGCGCCTGGCCGGCTGACATCGTCGCGCCGTTCTCGCCCACCCAGGCCTGCAGACCGCCGTTGCGCTCGGCCCATTCGCCCAGACGCACGCGGCGCAGCACCGCCCACAACGCGGCGTCGCTGGCATCGGGATCACCAAGGCGCAGGTTCTCGGCCACGCTGCCGGCAAACACCGGCGCGTTCTGCGGCAGCCACGCCAGTTGCCGGTGCCAGTCAGCCTGGGCGAAATCACGCAGATCGCGGCCACCGTAGGTCAGCCGTCCCTGCTGCGGATCCCACAGCCGCAGCAGCAGGCTGGACAGCGTGGTCTTGCCGCTGCCGCTGTCGCCGCGAATCGCGATGCGCTCGCCCGGCGCCAGGGTCAGATGCAGGCCGGACAGCACCGGCCGCGCCGCACCAGGCCACTGGAAATGCACGTCATCCCACTGTACGCGCGCGGCCTGCGGTACTGGCTGCGGCGCCTGCGGATCGTCCACCGTCGGCGGTTGCTCGACGATGGCCTGCAACCGATCGGCGGCAATGCGCCCGGACTGCAGCGACTGCCAGGCCAGGCCCATGCCGGCCCATAGCTCGATCAACGCCACGGTCAGGAACACCAGGCCCGCGGCCATCTCCGGCGCGATGCGCTGCTGTTCGGCCGCATGCAGGGCCAATGCCAGCATCGCCACCAGCCCCAGCCCGGCGACCAGACCGTGCAGCGTCGAGGCCGCGATCAGGCGCCAGCGGCGGCGGCGATCACGCGAGGCCAGCTGCTTGGCAGCTACGCGTACCTTGAGCTGCCAGGCCGCATCGGCGTGCAGCGCGGCCAGGTCACCCGCACCTTCCAGCCCTTCGAATGCAGCGGTACGCAATGCGGCACGATGCGCGGCACGGTCGGCCTCCTCGTCGTCATGGCCACGCACGCCCAGCCACGGCACGCCGAAGGCGATCAGCAGCGCCAGCACCGCCATCAGCACCGCAGCCGACGGCAGGATCAGTGCCGCCGAAACGATCGCGACCAGCGACAATCCGCCCAACGCCACCAGCGGCCCGATCGCACGCACCAGCAGGCCGTCCACTTCACCGATATCGCCGAGCAGGCGCGCCAGAAGGTCGCCGGTGCGCGTAGCCCCCAACCGTGCGGGTGCCAGCGGCGACGCGCGGCGGAAGAACCACACGCGCAGGTCGCGGGCGATGCGCAGCGTGGCGTCGTGGCCGACCAGCTTCTCGAAATAGCGCGACACGATGCGCGCCATCGTCAGCCCGCGTATGCCAGCGGACGGTGAAAAGAAGTTGAAGCCTTGGCCGAGGCCGGCCGCGCCAGCCAACGCGGCGGCGGTGAGGAAGCCACCGGACAGACCCAGCAGAGCGGTGCCGGCCAGCATGGTGGTCCACAGCAGCAGCACGGTGAGCAGCAGGCGCGGCCGATGGCGCAGGAACACCGCGCGCAGCGAATCAGGCGAACGGCTCATGCGCGCACCGCCTGTGCCGGCTCGACCAGGCGGCCTTCCGGCAACAGCAGGCAACGGTCGGCCCAGGCGATCACCGCCGGGCTGTGGGTGGCGACCACCACGCTGCGGCCACGTGCATAGGCGGCCAGGCTGCGCAAAAGCGCCGCTTCGGTATCGGCATCGAGGAACGCGGTGGGTTCGTCCAGCAGCAGCACCTGCGGATCGCGCAGCAACAACCGGGCCAGGCCGATACGACGGGCTTCGCCGCCGGACAGGCCGAAGCCACGTTCGCCGATCACCGTGTCCAGGCCCAGTGGCAGGCGCTGTGCGAACTGCAGCACCTGCGCGGCCTCGGCCACCGCACGAAGACGCGCATCGCTGGCACCCGGATCGGCCAGGCGCAGGTTGTCGGCAATGCTGCCGTGGAACAGGTAGGGGCGCTGGCTGGCATAGGCCACCTGCACACCGGGACGCAGCTGCAGCTTGCCGGCGCGCGGCGGCAGCCAGCCGGCCAGCGCTTCCAGCAGGGTGCTTTTACCGGAGCCGCTGGGACCAACCAGGGCCAGGCGCTGGCCCGGCTCCAGCCGCAGGTCCAGATCCTGCAGCACATCCTGCGGCGCGCCCAGCGGGCGCAGCACCAGCCCTTGTGCCTGCAGCGGCGGCAAGGCGGCCTCGGCCGGCTCCACCGCCAAAGGTGCAACCTCGTTCTCGATCAGGCCCTGCTCATCGGGCAGCGACTGCAGCAGGCGCTCCACTTCGGCGGCGGCGGCCAGTGCATTGGCGCGATCATGGTAATGCGCGGCCAGCCGTCGCAGCGGCGCATAGAATTCCGGTGCCAGCAGCAGGCAGAACAGCCCCGCACCCAGCGTCGGCACCGCTGCATGCAGCGACATCATGCCCAGATAGCTCAGGCCCAGGTACAGCGCGACCATCGCCACGCTCACCGAGGCAAAGAACTCCAGCACCGTGGACGAGAGGAAGGCGATCCGCAGCACTTTCAGGGTACGCACGCGCACACCTTCGGCGGCCGCCTCGATACCCTCCAGCTCGGCCTCGCCGCGGCCATACAGGCGCAGCAGGCCCAGGCCCTTGATGCGGTCAGCGAAGTGGCCGCTCATCCGCGCCAGTTCACCCAGCTGCGCACGACCGGCGGCTTCGGCCCCCCACCCCACCAGCATCATGAAGAACGGCACCAGCGGCGCGGTGAACAGCAGGATCAGCGCCACCACCCAGTCCACCCAGGCCACTGCAGCCAGGATCAGCAGCGGCACCGCCACCACTTCAGTGCGCACCGGCAGGAAGCCGCTGTAATAGCTCTCGATCGCATCACCGTGATGCAGCATCAGTTCGCCCAGTTCGCCGGTGCGGCGCTGCCGCAGCCACAGTGGGCCGTGGCCCAGCAGGCGTGCGAACACGCGTTCGCGCAATGCCAGGCGTGCGGCGTCGGCCACGTCACCGGCAGCCGCCTGGGTGGCGCTGCCCAGCAGCGTGCGCAGCACCAGGATCACCGCCAGCCCACCCAGCGCTGGCAGTCCCGAGGCCAGCGGCACGCGCTCCACCAGCACCTGCTGCACCAGCCAGGCGATGGCGGCAGCCTGGCCGATCAACAGCGCGCCGGACAGGCTGATGCACAGCGCGGCCAGGCGCTGGCGGCCCCGGGCGGAGCGTGCCAGGTCGGCCAGCCAGGCGGTGCGCACACGCCGCTGGCGGGCGGTTTCAGCTTCCGGGGACAGGCCGTCAGGGGTCGTTTCGGCAGCGCTCAAGAGGTCTTCACGGGCAACGGGGGAGACACGGCATTGTAGGCGCAGGCAATAGCCCGCCCCTGCGGCCGGCGGTCGCAGTCTTCATCAGGTTGGCATACGATCAACCGGGGCACCTGTTCATACATTGATCTGGATCAAGGCTGTTTGAAGTAGTCGGTCACATCATTCACGTCGTAGACCACCCTTCCCGCCACCTGCAACGGCACTATCCAACGAGGTAGCCAGGCCATGATTGATCAGACAGTCGTAGAACTGTCGCGGCTGCAATTCGCGCTGACCGCGATGTACCACTTCCTATTCGTACCGCTCACCCTCGGCCTGTCCTTCATGGTGGCCATCATGGAGAGCGTGTACGTGATGACCGGCAAGGAGATCTGGCGCAGGATGACCCTGTTCTGGGGCGTCCTGTTCGGCATCAACTTCGCCATGGGCGTCGCCACTGGCATTGTCATGGAGTTCCAGTTCGGCATGAACTGGTCCTACTACAGCCACTACGTGGGTGACATCTTCGGTGCGCCGCTGGCGATCGAAGGCCTGATGGCCTTCTTCCTGGAAGCCACCTTCGTCGGCCTGTTCTTCTTCGGCTGGAACCGCCTGAGCAAGGTCAAGCACCTGATGGTGACCTGGCTGATGGCACTGGGCACCAACCTGTCGGCAATCTGGATCCTGGTGGCCAATGGCTGGATGCAGAACCCGACCGGTGCGGTGTTCAACCCGGAAACCATGCGCATGGAAGTGGTCGACTTCATGGCGGTGGTGTTCAACCCGGTGGCGCAGGCCAAGTTCGTGCACACCGTCAGCGCCGGTTATGTGACCGGTGCGGTGTTCGTGATGGCGATCAGCGCGCTGTTCCTGCTGCGCAACAAGCACAAGGACCTGGCCCGACGTTCGTTCGCGGTGGCCGCGGCGTTCGGCCTGCTGTCCTCGCTGTCGGTGGTGGTGCTGGGTGACGAGAGTGGCTACGCCGCCAGCGAACACCAGAAGATGAAGCTGGCCGCGATCGAAGCGATGTGGGAGACCGAGCGTGCGCCGGCCGACTTCACCGCCTTCGGCATCCCGAACCAGGACACCCACCAGAACGACTACGCGGTGAAGATCCCCTACCTGATGGGCCTGATCGCCACCCGTTCGTTGAACCAGCCGATTCCAGGCATCCTGGAACTGGTCGAGCGCGCCGAACACCGCGTGCGTGGCGGCCAGCTGGCCTACGGCGCGCTGGAACGCCTGCGTGCGAACAAGAACGACGTGGAAGCGCGCGAGATGTTCGACCGCCACTGGCAGGACCTGGGCCACGGCCTGCTGCTCAAGCGCTATCGCGATGACATCCTCAACGCCACCCCGCAGGAGATCTCGCAGGCGGCGATGGACACGGTGCCGCGCGTGATGCCGTTGTTCTGGACCTTCCGCGTGATGGCCGGCCTGGGCTTCTACCTCATCGCCTTCTTCGCCCTGGCCTTCTACTACTCCTGCCGCAACAATTTCCAGGACAAGCGCTGGTTCCTCAAGCTGGCCCTGTGGACGCTGCCGGCACCGTGGATCGCGATCGAGTGCGGCTGGTTCGTGGCCGAGTATGGTCGCCAGCCGTGGGCGGTCGATGGCGTGCTGCCAACCTTCTATGCGGCATCGGGGCTGGCCCTGCATGAAATCGTGCTGACCCTGGCCGGCTTCACCGCCATCTACACCGCGCTGATCGTGGTCGAGATCAAGCTGATGCTCAAGGCGATCCGCAAGGGTCCGGACGAGCTGCTGCCATCGCTGCAGTCGCCCCAGCCGCATGCTTCCCACAATGCCTCGGCGCCGGTCGCCGGCCAGGCCTGAGGCAGGAGAACCAAGATGGATTTCATTCTTCTGGACTACACCACGCTGCGCGTGATCTGGTGGCTGCTGCTCGGCATCCTGCTGATCGGTTTTGCCGTGATGGATGGTTTCGACCTGGGCGTGGGCACCCTGCTGCCCTTCGTCGCCCGCACTGACGCCGAACGCCGCCGGGTGATCAACACCATCGGCCCGGTCTGGGAAGGCAACCAGGTGTGGCTGATCCTGGGTGGCGGCGCCATCTTCGCCGCCTGGCCGCCGCTGTACGCGGTCAGCTTCTCTGGCTTCTACCTGGCGATGTTCGTGATCCTGTTCGCCCTGATCCTGCGCCCGGTCGGCTTCAAGTTCCGCAGCAAGATGCCCAGCGAACGCTGGCGCAACACCTGGGACTGGGCGCTGTTCATCGGTGGCTTCATCCCGGCGCTGATCATGGGCGTGGCAGTGGGCAACGTGCTGCTGGGCGTGCCGTTCCATTTCGATGACAGCATGCGCATCTTCTACACCGGCTCGTTCTTCGGCCTGCTGATGCCCTTCGCGCTGCTGGCCGGCCTGCTGAGCGTCTCGATGCTGGTCGCCCACGGTGCCGCCATGCTGGTGATCAAGACCGACGGCGCGGTGGCCGAGCGTGCCGCCCGATTCGGCAGCATCGCGGCGATCATCGCCTTCGTGCTGTTCGCGGTGGGCGGCGCCTGGGTGGCCTTCGGCCTGCCGGGTTACCAGATCACCTCGCAGGTGGTTACCGATGGCGCCACCAATCCGCTGCTGAAGACCGCCGAACTCGGCGCCGCCGGTGGCTGGATGCGCAACTACAGCGCGATGCCGGCCACGATCCTGGCCCCCCTGCTCGGCCTGGCCGGCCTGCTGGCCAGTGCGGTGCTGCTGCGGGCCCGTCGTGGTGGCCTGGCCTTCATCGCCTCCGGTGCGGCCATCGCCGGCATCATCCTGACCGTCGGCTTCGCCATCTTCCCGTTCCTGCTGCCGTCCTCGAGCCAGCCCACCTCCAGCCTGACCGTGTGGGATGCCTCGTCCAGCCACCTGACCCTGTGGATCATGCTGCTGGCCACGGCGGTGTTCCTGCCGATCATCCTCGCCTACACCACCTGGGTGTACCGCGTGCTGAAGGGCAAGACCACCTCCGAAGAGATGGGCAACAACCCCAACGCGTATTGATTGCTTGCACGTGTGCCGACCAACGGTCGGCACCTACCCGGAATGAAGGAGACTGATCATGTGGTATTTCGCCTGGATTCTCGGTGCCGGCCTCGCCTCGACGGTGGCCATCCTCAACGGCATGTGGTTCGAAGCCCGCGAGCAGAACCGCATCGAGAACGAAAATCGTCGCTGAGATGTAAAAAGACCTTGCCGCCTTGGCCTTCACACGGTATCTTAGGCGGCTCCTTCGGGGTGTAGCTCAGTCTGGTAGAGCGCTACGTTCGGGACGTAGAGGTCGCAGGTTCGAATCCTGTCTCCCCGACCACTTCGGTGGTCGCATTGAAGCCTGGTGATGTCGCCCAGGCTTTTTTGTTCCCTGAAGTGGCACCGCTTTTGCGGTGTGAAGAAAACAGCGTTCACCCCTTGCCGCCATCGGGATGAATCGCTAGAATAGGCGGCCCCCTTCGGGGTGTAGCTCAGTCTGGTAGAGCGCTACGTTCGGGACGTAGAGGTCGCAGGTTCGAATCCTGTCTCCCCGACCACTTCGGTGGTCACCAAGAAGCCTGGAAGACATCACTGTCCTCCGGGTTTTTTTGTACCAGGCGCCAGGCCACCCGCATGACGGGACCTTGCCAGGCAGCGCACGTACAATGGCCGCGCTGCCGGCCCGCCAGCAGCCCCTCCCCCACCTGCCGCTTCGGCGTAGACCGATGCCGGCGCTGCATGCCATTTCTGCGGCATGCGACACCTGCAAGGACCACCGATGAGTTCCTCCACTTCCGATTCGCCGTCGCTGCTGCACGGTCGTGTCCTCGCGTTTGCCGCGATCCTGCTGGCAGCGGTCAACCTGCGCACTGCGGTCACCTCGATCACCCCGCTGCTGGACGTACTCGGCCAGCAGTTCGGCTTCGGTACCACCATGACCGGCGTGCTGGGCATGCTGCCGACCGCCTCGTTCGCGCTGTTCGGCGTGGCCACGCCGACGCTGGCGCGGCGCCTGGGCCTGGAGCGCACCACCCTGCTGGCGATGGTGATGGCGATGGCCGGCCTGCTGCTGCGCTCCAGCGCCGGCAACGTCGGCACGCTGCTGCTCGGTTCGGTGCTGGCACTGGCCGGCATGGGCATCGGCAACGTGGTGGTGCCGCCGCTGGTGAAGCGCTACTTCGCCAACAAGGTCGGCACCATGAGCACGCTCTACATCAGCGTGCTGCAGCTGGGCACCATGCTGCCCGCATTGCTGGCGGTACCGGTGGCCAACGCCGCTGGCTGGCGCGTGTCGCTGGGCATGTGGGCACTGCTGGCGCTGGCCGCCGCATTGCCGTGGCTGCTGCTGGCCAGGCGCGCGCCGAAACCGCTGACCGGCGCCACCGATCCGACCGCACAGCCGCACGGAAAGGTCTGGCGCACGTCGCTGGGCTGGAGCATGACGCTGATGTTCGGCATGACTTCGCTGATGACCTATTCGATGTTCACCTGGCTGCCACGCATCGTGGTCGAGGCCGGCGGCACACCGGCCTTTGGTGGCGTGATGGTGGCGGTGTTCTCGGCGCTCGGGCTGCTGCCGTCGCTGGTCATTCCATCCATGGCAGTTCGCATGCAGAACCCGTTTCCGCTGGTGCTGATCGGCTTCTTCTCGTTCGTGATCGCCTTCACCGGCCTGCTGCTGGCACCGATGAAGGCCCCCCTGCTGTGGGCGTGCCTGCTCGGCGTCGGTCCATCCACCTTCCCGCTGGCGCTGACCCTGATCAACCTGCGCACGCGCACCCCCACCGGCTCGGCGGCACTGTCCGGCTTCATGCAGGGCGTGGGTTACAGCTTCAGCTGCCTGGGGCCGTTCCTGGTCGGCTGGCTGCATACGGTCAGCAACGGCTGGACGCTCCCGTTCAGCTTCCTGTTCGGCTGCGCCACCCTGATGCTGTGCGCCTCCTGGGTGGCCTGCAAGCCGCGCAAGCTGGAAGACCTCTGGTAAGCCGCGCAGGGCCTCGCAACCGGCCCCACCTACCGCTCGTCAGCCCGTCTGCGCATTTTGACGCCGGGCTGACAATTCCGGGCGGATAGTGCCCACGAATGCCCATCCTTGCCGCGTGCCGGCATCGGGCATGGGGGCGGCAGCGCCGCCCAGGCCACCATTCGGTGTGCGGGGGACTCTCGTTTCAGACAAGACATTGCAGGTCGCTGTCCGGGTTTGTATCCGTCCTTGCTGGACGGGAATGCACGAAGGGAGTGACGCGGGCCACGGCCACGCCAAAAGCTGGCATGTGATGTGCGTCACATTTCTCAGGTTGTCTGGTTCGGAAGCCAAGGGGGTCCCCAATGGTTGTCCACCGCCGGCTGGCGCTCTGCGTCGGCTTTGCCTGTACCGTCCTGGCCTGGGCCAGCAGCGCTGCCCCGCCTGACCGCGAGGCGGCCCTGGCCGAGATCGGCCGTTACCGCGACCAGGCCCGCTGGCTGGATGCCCTCGGCGCGATCGAGCGCGCCAGCCAAGAGCAACCCAACGACGACCTGCTGTTCAAGCTGCGCGTACTGACCTTGGGCGACATCGGCAACGCCTGGCGCGCCTGGGAGCTGTACCAGCAGCGCCCGCAGCTGTTCGACGCTGCACAGAAGCAGCGCATCGAAGGCGACTACCTGGCCAAGCGGGTGGTGTGGAGCCTGGCCTACAGCAGCAGCGAAGACAGCCGCCTGGAAGAAGCCGAATCGACCCTGGCGCGCATGCAGCGCTACCTGGGCAGCGAAGGCACCCCGCCCGCGCAGGCGCCGCTTCGCGTCCGCATGGACCGGCTGATCCTGCTCAACCGGCTGGGCCGCCATGCGCAGGTGCGCGAGGAAGCCCGCGCACTGCAGGCCGAAGGCCATGCCCTGCCCGACTATGTGCTGCCTGCGGTCAGCGATTCGCTGATGGGCACCCTGCATCCGGAAGAAGCCATCCCGGTGCTGCAGGCGGCCGTCGCTGGCGATCCGGCGCGCGACGCCTCGCATTCGGAACTGGCCTACGCCTACCTGGAAAGCGAGCAGCAGGAAAAGGCGATCGACCTGCTGCAGGCATGGCGCGACAAGGAACCAGCGTGGCGCTGGAGCAATGGCAAATCCCCATACGCGAACTGGTCGCGCTACGAAGCTGACCTCAACCTGGCGATGGTACGCGCCTACAGCGGTGACCTGCCCACCGCGCAGCGCGACCTGGAATCAATGGTGGAGATCGCACCGGGCAACGGTGGACTGCAGAGCGCGCTGGGCAGCGTGTACATGATGCGCGGATGGCCACGCATGGCACTGCAGCGCCAGCAGATGGCACATGCGCTGGACCCTCGCGACATCGAGCCGCGGCTGGGCATGGAGGAGGCCTACGTCGCCCTGCAGCGCGATGACCTGGCAAGGCCACTGCACGACGATCTTGTCGCACGCTACCCGACCCAACCCGCCGTCGAACGCATGGACCAGGCCTGGCGGGCGCATCGCGGTTGGCAGCTGAAGGCATGGACCGACACTGGTCGCAGCTCCGGCGGTGGCGGCACCTCGCCGCTGGGCAACAACGACCGTCACTATGGGGTCGAAGTGCAGACACCGGTACTCGACGACCGCTGGCGGTTGTTCGCCTTGGCCGACAGGCGCTCGGTCGACTTCCAGGACCAGCGCATCGACCCGCTGTGGCTGGGCGCGGGCGTACGCTACCGCTTCGGCCAGCTGGATGCGGAAGCGGCGGTACTGCGCGCCAACGACCACATTGGCGATACCGGCCTGCGCATCGGCGTGGGTTGGCAGTTCAACGATTACTGGCATGCCGGGCTGGTGGCCGCACGCAATGACCCGGAAGCCTCGATGCAGGCGCGCGTGGCGGGCATCACCGCTGACAGCGTGAGCGCGCAGGTCGACTACCGGCGCAGCGAGCTGACCCACTGGATATTCGGCGCCAGCCGCTTCCGCTACGACGACGGCAACCACCGCGAGCTGTTCAGCACCAGCATCGAACAGCGCCTGCTGACCCGCCCGCGCTGGTTGATCGACGGCCTGGCCAGTGCCTACACCAGCCGGGGCAGCCGCGACGACGCGCCCTACTTCAACCCGAAGCGCGACCGCATGGTCGAGATCGGGCTGCGCATCGACCAGCAGCTGTGGCGGCACTACGAGCGCCACTTCCGGCACCGCCTGACGGTCTCGCTGGGTGACTACTGGCAGGACGGCTTCGGCAGCGCTCTGGTCCCTTCGGTGTCCTACATGCACGAATGGCAGCTGGGCCAGGGCCGCGTGTTCGAGTACGGCGTGCGCTGGTCGCGGCCGGTCTACGACGGCCACCGCGAGCGTCATATCGGCTTCGAAGCCGCACTGCGCTGGGGAGAGTGACATGGCCCGCATCCTGCGACTGATCGTGCTCCTGCTGCTGGCCGCCACGCCGCCGGCGTTCGCGCAGCAGGCCCTGCATCTCGATGCCACTGACAACGGCCTGCTGATCCTCAGCTACCACGACATCCGCGACCGGGTCGCGGCCAAGGGCGATGCCGATACCTATGCGGTGAGCACGCAGAACTTCGCCGCACACCTGGACTGGCTCGGCGCGCATGGTTATCACCCGGTCTCGCTGTCGCAGGTGATCGACGCCTCCCAGGGACGCGCCACGCTGCCACCGAAACCCGTACTGCTGACCTTCGATGATGGCCTGCGCAGCGTCTACGACAAGGCGTTCCCGCTGCTGCAGGCGTACCGCTACCCGGCGCTGGTGGCAGTGATCACCGATTACGTGGACATGGCACCCGGGCGCACGATCGACTATGGCTACCGGCCGTTCGGCCACGATGACTTCGTTACCTGGGCGCAGCTGAAGCAGATGCACGACAGCGGCCTGATCGAAGTGGTCAGCCATACCGACGACCTGCACCACGGAGTGCTTGCCAATCCGCAGGGCAATTCGACGCCAGCGGTGGTCACCCGCATCTACCGGCCGGCCACGCGCAGCTACGAGAGCGAGGCGCAGTACGAGCAGCGCCTGCGCGCCGATCTCGGCCGCAGCGTGCAGCGCATCCAGCAGCATCTGGGCGTGCGCCCGCGCGCCATTGTCTGGCCGTACGCGGCCTACAACCAGTTGAGCAACGACATCGCCGAACAGCTGGGCATGCCGGTATCCTTCGATCTGGAAGGCCGCAGCACGCCAGTGGCCAGCGACCTGCATGGGCTGGCGCGCTTCCTGGTCAGCGACAACCCGACCGTGGAGGGCCTCGCCTACGAGCTGCGGCGCGACGTTGCGCTCGACGGCATCCGCGCGTTGCAGGTCGACCTGGATGATGTGTACGACCCGGACCCGGCGCAACAGGGGCGCAACCTCGATGCGCTGATCGAGCGGGTCAAGCGCATCTCGCCCACCCACGTCTACCTGCAGGCGTTCGCCGATCCGGACGGCAACAACACCGCCGATGCACTGTACTTCCCCAACCGGCACATGCCGATGCGCGCGGACCTGTTCAGCCGGGTCGCCTGGCAGCTGAAGTCGCGCGCGGGGGTGAAGGTTTACGCATGGCTGCCGGTGCTCGGCTTCGAGCTGCCCGACCCCGTGCAGCGCAAGGCACTGGCGATCCACAACGGTGATGCCGACGGCATGTCCCGGCTGGACTTCACCAATCCGAAGGCACGCCAGATCATGCTCGACATCTACGAGGATCTGGCCGTCAATTCGTATTTCGAAGGCCTGCTCTTCCATGATGATGGCTACCTGCGCGACACCGAGCTGCCCACCTTGTCGGCCGGTACGGACGGCAGCGCACGCACACAGGCGCTGATCGACTTCACCCTGGCCCTGCGCGACAGTGCGCAGCGTTGGCGGCCGAAGCTGGCCACGGTGCGCAACCTGTACGCGGAGCCGGTGCTGCGTCCGCAGAGCGAGGCCTGGTTCGCGCAGCGCCTGGACCTGTTCAACAAGGCCTACGACCAGACCGCACTGATGGCGATGCCGTGGATGGAAGGCAGCAGGCATCCGGAACGCTGGCTCGACCAGCTGCTGGCCGCGGTGCGCGCGCACGATCCCCAGTTGCAGCACACCCTGTTCGAACTGCAGACCGTCGATTGGCGCAGCGGGCAACCGATTCCCGCCGAGCGGCTGCGCGCGCAGATCCGCCAGCTGCAGGCGCAGGGCGTGCACCACTTCGCCTGGTACCCGGATGACTTCATCGCCGGCCAGCCTTCCACCCATGATGCCCGCGCGGCGATGTCCGCCGGCAACTTCCCGTACCCGGAGAAGTGACATGGACATGCATCCGCTGCTGCAGGTCCTGTTCCAGTTCGCCTTCTACTACCCGATGGTGATGGCGTTCTTCTGGATGTCGGGCGGCCTGTATTACTACTTCCGGCGCGAACGCCATTCGCGCCCACGCAACGACCCGCCGCTGATGGTCGATCCACCGTTCGCGAGCCTGTTGATTCCCTGCCACAACGAGTCCGCGAACCTCGACGACACGCTCGGCGCGGCGCTGGCACAGCGCTATCCGGCCGACTACGAGGTGATCGCCATCGACGATGGCAGCAGTGATGACACCGGCGCCCGGCTCGACGTGCTGGCGGCGAAGCATCCGCGGCTGCGCGTGCTGCACCTTGACCGCAACCTCGGCAAGGCCAACGCGCTGCGCATGGGTGCGCTGGCGGCCCGCTCGGAGTACCTGGTGTGCATCGATGGCGACGCGATGCTGGAGGAGCACGCGCTGCACTGGATGATCTGGCACCTGGTGAGCGGCAACCGGGTCGGCGCGGTGACCGGCAATCCGCGCATCCGCAACCGCTCCACCCTGCTCGGACGCCTGCAGGTGGCCGAGTTCTCGTCGATCATCGGCATGATCAAGCGCGCGCAGCGCGTGTACGGGCGCATCTTCACCATCTCCGGAGTGATCGCAGGCTTTCGCCGCACCGCCCTGCACCAGGTCGGCTGGTGGTCGGACGACATGGTGACCGAGGACATCGACATCAGCTGGCGCCTGCAGCGGGCGCATTGGGACATCCGCTACGAACCCAACGCGCTGTGCTTCATCCTGATGCCGGAAACGCTGAAGGGCCTGTGGCGGCAACGGCTGCGCTGGGCGCAGGGTGGCGTGGAAGTGATGCTGCGGCATGCGCGTTCACTGCTGCACTGGAAGGAGCGGCGCATGTGGGGCGTGCTGCTGGAGTACGTGCTGAGCGTTATCTGGGCCTACACCATGTTGTTCATCGTGGTGCTGTGGGTGCTGGGCAAGCTCATCGACATGCCGCCGCAGCTGTACATCGCCAGCCTGCTGCCGCAATGGCATGGCGTGATCCTGGCCCTGGTCTGCCTGATGCAGTTCGCCAGCAGCCTGATCATCGACCGTCGTTACGAAACACAGATTGGACGCAACTACTTCTGGGTCATCTGGTACCCGATGGCGTACTGGCTGATCAGTCTTTCCACCACCCTGGTGGCGTTGCCGAAGACCCTGCTGCGCCGTCGCAGCAAGCGCGCCACCTGGACCAGTCCCGATCGGGGAATCCGATGAACGCACAACGCCCGTCCAACCGCTTCGACTCGCGGATGATCCGCAAGCCGCATCGCCAACCACGCTTCCAGCGCACCGCCTGGGGCTTCGTCACCCTCGCGTTCTGGGGGTTCTACTTCTACCTGTGGGCACCGTTGGTGACCCTGTTCTCGTGGCTGATCGGCGGCCAGCTGGCCTGGCAGCAGCTGTACGAACGGCAAAGCCACTTCGACCCCTATGTGGTGGTGGCACTGCCGCTGATGCTGCTGTGTGCCAGCGTGCTGCTGATCGGCTGGGCCGAGTACAACCGCGCGCGCTTCCGTGGCCACGAGCGACGCCTGCCGCGGCCACTGGCCAGCCTCAATGAAGTCGCGGCCGATCTGGGTGCCAGCACCGGCCTTGCCGAGCGCCTGCTGGGCTGCAAGGCCGCCACGCTGCACATGGACGATCACGCGCGGCCGATCGGTATCCGCCGCGAGGTGGTGTAACCCGACAACCCGGTGGGTGCCGACCCTGGTCGGCACTTGCTTTGGTAGATGCCGACCTTGGTCGGCACCGGGGTCTACCGCGAAGAGCATCCACGCACGGCGTGGATCTACTTGCGCGTCTGCCCTTCACCGCGCACGACAAATCGTTCGACGGTGAGTGCTTCCAGGCCCATCGGGCCGTAGGCGTGCAGGCGCGTGGTGGAAATACCGATCTCGCTGCCCAGGCCCAACTGCCCACCATCGGAAAAGCGCGATGAGGCATTCACCATCACCACCGCCGAACGCAGCGCGTTGACGAAGCGCTCGGCGTGGACCGCGTCTTCGGTCGCAATCACTTCGGTATGGTCGGAGGTATAGCGGCGGATGTGCGCGATGGCCGCATCGAGGTCATCCACCACCCGCACGGCCAGTACCAGATCCAGGAACTCGGCGGCGTAATCCGCATCGGTGGCTGCGGTGCTACCCGGCAGCAACGGCTGCGCAGCCGCGTCGGCGCGCAGCTCCACGCCGCGCTCGCCGAGCGCCTGTGCCACGCGCGGCAGGAACGCTTCGGCCACATCGCGGTGCACCAGCAGGGTCTCCAGCGAGTTGCAGGCCGACGGACGGCTGCATTTGCCGTCCACCAGAAGGTCGATGGCTTTGCCGAGGTCGGCGCTGGCATCCACGAACAGGTGGCAGACACCCTTGTAGTGCTTGATCACCGGCACCCGCGCATGCTCGGCAACGAAGCGGATCAGGCCTTCGCCGCCGCGCGGAATCGCCAGATCGATCAGTTCATGCTGCTGCAGCAGTTCCAGCATTGCTTCGCGGCGCAGGTCGGTCAGCACGGTCACTGCCGCCGCCGGTACGCCATTGGCCTGCAGGGCGCCGGCCAGCGCCTGGGCGATGGCGGTGTTGGAGTGGATCGCTTCGGAACCGCCGCGCAGGATCACGCCATTGCCGGCCTTCAGGCACAGCGCGGCCGCTTCGGCGGTCACGTTCGGGCGCGCCTCGTAGATCATCGCGATCACGCCCAGCGGCACGCGCACCTTCTGCACGCGGATGCCGTTTGGACGCACATCGTCGCGGGTGATCTGGCCGACGGGATCGGGCAGCGCGGCGACCTCTCGCACGGCTTCGGCCATTGCGAACAGGCGTGCCGGGTCCAGCGCCAGGCGGTCGAGCATGGCACTGCCAATGCCCTTCTCGCGCGCAGCGGCAAGGTCGCGCGCATTACCGGCCAGGATCAGCCCGGCATTCACTTCCAGTGCCTGGGCCATCGCCAGCAGCAGCGTGCGGCGCGTCGCACTGTCGAGGCCGGCAACGGTCTGGGCCGCGTCACGGCAGGCACGCGCCTGCGCTTCGATTTCGCTCATCGGCGAGTCCTTCAATCCGGTCATGGCAGCACCAGGTCGTCGCGATGGACGACGCTACCGCCGTAGTTGTAGCCCAGCACGGCCTCGATGTCGCGCGAATGGCGGCCGGCGATCCGGCGCACATCATCGGCCGCGTACTGGCTGACTCCGCGCGCCACGCAGACGCGGCCCTGTGGCGCGTTCCAGCACACCTGCACCATATCGCCACGGCGGAACATGCCCTCCGCGCCGGTGATGCCGCCGGGCAGCAGCGAGGCGCCCTTCTCGCGCATCGCCTGCGCCGCGCCGGCATCGATCACGATAGCACCCTCGACCAGCGGCGCGTGCCGCAGCCAGTGCTTGCGGGCCGCCTCACGGCTGCGCGCGGCGTGGATACGGGTACCGAACAGGCGGTCCTGGGCCAGCGCGCGTACCACGTCACCGCTGCGGCCATTGAACAGATAGGTTTCGATGCCGAGACGCCCCGCCTTCGCTGCCGCTTCCAGCTTGGTCCGCATGCCGCCGGTACCGGCGCGCGAGCCGGCGCCGCCGGCCATGGCCAGCACCTCGTCACTCAGTTCCGGCACGTCGTGCAACGGCCGCGCATCGGCCACGGTGCGCGGGTCGGCGCTGTACAGTCCGTCGATGTCGGTGGCAATGAACAGCGCATCGGCATCAACCAGCGCGGCCACGGTGGCGGCCAGGTTGTCGTTGTCGCCGAGCTTGAGTTCGTCCACCGACACAGTGTCGTTCTCGTTGACCACCGGCAACGCGCCCAGCCGCAGCAGTTCGTTGAGCGTGGCGCGTGCGTTGAGGTAGCGGCGGCGGTTGCGCAGGTCGTCATGGGTCAGCAGCACCTGCGCCACCGGGCGCTCGAAGAAGCGCTGCCAGAGCCCGATCAGCTGGGCCTGGCCAAGCGCGGCCAGCGCCTGCCGTGCCGCCATCGCCGCGCCGGGCTCATCGGCCCGCGGCAGGATCGCCCGCCCGGCCGCAACCGCACCGGACGACACGATCACCACCTCACGTCCGGCCAGTACATTGGCAGAAACGAACTGTGCCAGGCCCAGCGCGTGGCGGGGCGACAGGCCGCCGCCATCGGCGGCGAGCAGGCTGCTGCCCACTTTCAGCACCGCACGCCGCCACGGCGGCAGCGCCTGTTCCGGGAACGGCGAAGCGACGTGGCTGGCATGCAGAGTCATCAGTCAGGGCCTCAGCGGGTGTTCCATTCGTGCACGGTCAGGTCGGAGGCATGCATCGTCACCAGCGGATCGGTGGCGACGATGGCCTGCGCCTGCGCCAGGCTGTCCACGTTGCACAGCACATAGGCGCCACCACTGCCGTCGGCGAAACCACCAGTCAGCTGCAGCTTGCCCTGCGCCTGCAACGCATCGAGGAAATCGCGGTGCGGCTGCACCGCTGCATCGTTGAAGTCCGGCCGGCGCATCGCCATCACCAGGTAGACAGTGCCCGCCATCAGGACAGCGCCTGCCAGCGCGCGCGCAGTTCGTCCAGGCGCAGGTCGGCGGCCGAACCCGGCGACACGCGCGCGGCGAGGCTGCCTTCCGGGGTACGCCCCTGCCCTGCACTGTCGGCACCGGCAGCTGCGGCCTTGTAGGCCTCGCGGAACGGCACGCCAGCCACCGCCGCTTCCACCGCAACGTCGGTGGCATACATGCCCGAATCAATCGCCGCGCGCAGCTTGTCGTCACGCCATTCCAGATTGGCCAGCAGCGCCGGCAGCAGTTCCAGCGCGGCCAGGCCACGGCCGAAGCCGTGGAAGATGGCCCCCTTGGACGACTGCAGGTCGCGATGGTAGCCGGACGGCAGCGACAGCAGCTGCTCGATCTCGGTGCGCGCAGCGGCGACGCTGGCGTGGGTGGCACGCATCAGCTCGATCACATCCGGATTGCGCTTGTTGGGCATGATCGAACTGCCGGTGGTGTACTGCGCCGGCAGCGCGACGAAGCCGAACTCGGCGCTGGTGAACAGTGACAGGTCCCAGGCAATGCGGCGCAGGTCCAGCGTGGCGCCACCGAGCGCTTCCAGTGCAGCCAGCTCGAACTTGCCACGCGACAGCTGCGCATAGATCGGCGAGATCTGCATGCGCGCGAAGCCGAGCGCCGCCGTGGTGTGCTCGCGGTCCAGCGGCAGGTTCACGCCGTAGCCGGCAGCGGTACCCAACGGATTGGCGTCGACCAGCGCATGGGTATCGCGGGCGCGGATGGCGTTGTCGATGAAGGCCTCGGCCCAGCCCGCCCACCACATGCCGGCCGAGGACACTACGGCGCGCTGGATGTGGGTGTAGCCGGGAATCGGCAGGTCCTTCTCGGCCTGTGCGCGGTCCAGCGCAACCTTGGCCGCTTCGGCGCTGAGCTGTGCCACGCGCTGCAGCTTCTCCTTCAGCCAGAGGCGGGTGGCGACCAGGATCTGGTCGTTGCGGCTGCGGCCGGTGTGGATCTTGCGGCCGGCATCGCCGAGGCGTTCGGTCAGGCGCGCTTCGATCGCCGAGTGACCATCCTCGTACTGGGTATCGAGCACGAAGCGGCCTTCGCGGAAGTCCTGCGCCAGGATCTCCAGTTCGCGCAGCAGTTCTGCCAGTTCATCGGCGCTGAGGATGCCGATGTGCTGCAGGCCCTGCGCATGCGCGGCGCTGGCAGTGATGTCATGCAGGAAGAACTCGCGGTCGAGGATCACGTCGTCGCCGGCGAGGAAGGTCTGGATCTGGGCGTCGACGGCGACGCCGGGCTTCTGCCAAAGAAGGTCTGCCATGGGGGCTCCGGAATGCGTATTCAGTGCGGGATCGACGTCAGTTCGTCGATGCCAAGCGCGAGGTTGAGGTTCTGCATGGCCTGGGTGGCCGCGCCCTTCAGCAGGTTGTCCAGGGTCGCCACCACGACGACCCGCTTGCCGCCCGGCGCGAGCGTGAAGCCACCGACCTGGGCACCGTGTCGGCCGGCGATACGGCTGACCCACGGCGCTTCATCCACCACGTCGATCAGGGGTTCGCCGGCATAGGCCTGCTGGAAGCGCTCGACGATCTGTTCGCGGGTCTGCACGCGGTTCAGCCACAGGTTGGCGGTAAGCGTGATGCCCCGGAAATGCGGCGCGACATGTGGCATGAATTCAACAGCCACACCCAGCTGCACCGACACCTCCCGCTCATGCACGTGGTTGGTCAGCGCGTAGGGCATCAGGTTGTCGGCCAGCAGTTCGACGTTGTTCTTGTCCGACGGCGTGGTACCGGCGCCGGAGTAGCCGGAGACACCGAAGCACTGCGGCGGACCGGCCAGCAGGTCCAGCAGCGGATGCACCGCCAGCTGCATCGCCGTGGCATAGCAGCCCGGGTTGCTGATGTGCTTCTGGCCGTTGTAGCGGCCGCGGGTCAGCTCCGGCAGGCCGTAATACCAGCTGTTGTCGAAGCGGTAGTCGGCCGAGAGGTCGACGATGACGGTGTCCGCCTTCGCCGCCTCCAGCGCGGCCACGAACGGCGCGGCCAAGCCGTTGGGCAGGGCCAGGATCACCGCATCCACGCCCTTGGCCGCCACTGCGTCGGCGTCCAGGTTTTCGTACTGCAGCTCGCCCTGGAATTCCGGGTGGTGGTCGGACAGGCGCTGCCCGGCGCGCTCGCGCGAGGAGACGAAAGCCAGTTCCAGCCGCGGATGGGCGGCCACCAGCTTGATCAGCTCGGCGCCGGTATGGCCGCGGGCACCGACGATGCCCAGGGTAAAGGTCGAATCGTTCATGCGTGACTGTCCAGGCGGTACTGCAGGTGGCGCTTCACGCCCTGCCATTCCGCATCGATGATGGAGAAGATGACGGTATCGCGCGGCGTGCCATCGGCATGCCGCTTGTGGTTGCGCAGCACGCCATCCTGCTTGGCGCCCAAGCGCGCGATGGCGGTGCGCGAGGTGACGTTGAACCAGCTGGTTTCCAGTACCACGCTGATGCAGCCCATGGCCTCGAAGGCGTGCTGCAGCAGCAACAGCTTGGCTTCGGTGTTGGCGCCGGTGCGCTGCACGCGCGGCGTGTACCAGGTGTAGCCGAGGCTGAGCCTGGGCACGCTGGCATCCATGTCGTAGAAGCGCGTGCTGCCGATGATGTCACCCGCCGCATCACGGATCACGAACGGCAGCACCTTGCCTTCGCTCTGCGCCTGCAACGCGGCCCGCACATAGGCCTCGGCCTGTTCCGGCGATGGCACCTGGGTGTACCAGAGCTGGTCCAGGCCGCTGCCTTCAAGCGCATCGCGCAGGCCGGGCACGTGCTCCATCTGCAGCGGCTGCAGGGTTACGTGCTGGCCGCGCAGGGTAGGAACCGTGTTCCAGGCATCGAGGTTGCTCATTGCTCAGCCCTGCAGGCTCGGGGTGCGCTGCGCGCAATGATCGACATAGGTCTTGATCCGGTCGATGCCATCGGCACCGAACCAGAATACCTTCCACTGATCCTGCTTGTAGCAGCCATCGGACTCGGCGTAGTAGAAGTGATTGATCGGGTTGCCATGGCGCGAGCGCCAGAACAGCTGCGGCGTTTCTTCCAGCATCACGTTCCAGACCGCACGGCCGAGGCCTTCGCCCTGTGCGTCGTCGAGCACGGCGAACTTGTCCAGGTACACGCCTTCGGCCTCGTCGGTGAGGATGACCGCGGTGCGGTAGTTCTCGCTGACATAGGCACGCAACAGTTTGGTCTTCTCGAAGTAGTCCGGCACCAGGGTGCGGCCGAAACTGGATTCGATCAGGCCCTTCAGGCGCGGCAGGTCCAGTTCGTCCCAGGCGGTGGCGCGCAGTACTTTCTCGCCCTTGCGTACCAGCGTGCCCGAGCCCTTGTGGGTGAACAGTTCCTTGGCCAGGTCGGCCGGGCGGGTGATCGACACCGACGATTCCAGCGGCAGGCGATCGAGCAGATCCTTGATCTGTTCGATCTTCACCTTCATGCCGCCGTGGATCCACGGCTGCGCGATCAAGTGGTCGTACTCGGTGGACAGGTTGATCGAATCGATCACGTTGCCCGCCTCGTCCAGCAGGCCGCCGGTGCCGGTCAGGAAGATGATCTTGTACGGCTGCAGTTCCTGCACCAGCTCGTTGGCGGCGAAGTCGGCGTTGACGTTGAGGATCTGGCCACCGGCGGTTTCACCCAGGCTGGTGATGACCGGGATCGAGCCCGCACGCAGGCTGGCCTCGATCGGCGCCAGGTTGACCTTCTTCACCTCGCCGACCAGGCCGTAGGTATCCACGTCCAGGTACTCGGCCTCGAACACGCCACCGGTGATGGAGGTGGCGCGCGCGCCGTTCTGCTGCAGCGCCTCGACCAGGCGCAGGTTGGACTGCTGGAACACCCGGCGCACGATCGCCAGTGCTTCCGGCGAAGTCACGCGCAGGCCGTTCACGGTCTGCTTGTCGATGCCGGCCGCCGACAGCTCGGCATCCAGCTGCGGGCCGGCGCCGTGCAGCACGATCGGGGTCAGCCCGACTTCCTGCAGGAACGACAGCGAAGAGGTCAGCGCGTCGAGATCGTCGCGCAGCACCGCGCCGCCGACCTTGACCACGGCGAAGCGCTTGGCATCCAGCTGCGAAAAGCGCTTGAGGTACTGGCTGATCTCCTTCGCGCTGGCCATGCTGGAAAGCAGGCGCACGATGGTCTGGCGGGTCTGGCGGTGGGGCTGGAGGGCAGGAGACATTTCGGTTTCGTCGGAAAGGGAAGAATCAGGCGCCGGCGGCGATGATGCGGTGCACGGCGTCGGTGTAGCGCTGCAGCTGGTCCAGCGTCACGAACTCATCGGCGGTGTGGGCCTGGGCAATATCGCCCGGGCCAAACACCAGGGTGGTGTAACCGGCGGCGGAGAACAGCGAGGCCTCGGTCCAGAAGTCCACGGCGTTGCCGATCGGCAGCTCAAGCGCGTCGGCCACGTCACGTGCCAGCAGGCGGCGGTTCTCGGCTTCGGCGATGTCGCCGGCCGGCAGGCTGGGGCCACGGAAGGTCTCGGTGAATACCGCCGCTTCCGGCTCGGCGAACCCGGCGAAGGTGGCCAGCAACGCGTCGATGTTCATCGACGGCAGCGGCCGGAAACCGAAGCGCACTTCGGCAGCGGGCGCGATCATGTTGGCCTTGATCCCGCCTTCGACGCGACCGATGTTGAAGCGCAGGCCCGTCAGCCCACCGAAGCGCGCCGACGCCAGCGATTCCACATGGTCCAGCGCGCGGTTGCCCCAGCGCATCGCCTGGTGCAGCGCGCTGGCAGCCGCATCCTGCTTGCCCGAGGCGTGCCCGGCACGACCGGCGAACTGCATCAGCACCGAGCTGATGCCGCGATGCGCCAGCACCGCTTCGCTCATGGTCGGCTCGGCCACCAGCACCGCTTCATACGGCAGGCCACGGGCCAGGAACGCGGCGATGCAGCGCGGATCGTTGGCTTCTTCATCGCTGGAGAACAGGAAGGCCGCGTCACCGTCGCTGGCATTGGCTGCGGCCACCAGTGCGGCGGCCGCGCCCTTGATGTCACACACGCCCAGACCGACCACGCGGTCGTCCAGGCGGCGCATCACGTGCGGGTCGGCGCTCCAGTGCGGCGAATCGGGCACGGTATCAAGATGTACGTTGAACAGGTACTTCGGCGTCCCGCGCACGGCGTACAGGCTGACCGCACCGGCGCCGTGGTCGATCACCTCGACGTTGAAGCCGGGCAGGTTCGCGCGCAGGTAATCGAAGATGCCACCGGTGGTGATCGCGCGCGGCGGGTTGCGGGTGTCGAAGGACACCAGGACCTGCAGGTGATCGAGCGTCTGTTCAAGCATGAAACAAAGATCCTGTGGAATTCCGCCGGGCATGGCCCGGCGCTACCGTGATGCGTCTGGTGGAGAGCCCCCTTCTTGTTGAAGGGGGCGCGCCAACGGCGCAGGGTTAAGGTGGAATGCGCGGGAGACGCGCGCGCAATTCAATCGCTCAGCGATTGACTTGCGCGTAAAGCGTCGAGCTCATACCGAACAGCTTGATGAAGCCTTCAGCCTCCTCCACGCCCCAGTCGGCCGACTGCGCGTAGGTGGCACCCTTGGTGTTGAGCAGGTGCGGCGACTTCACGGCCACCGCATCGACGCGGCCACCACGGGTTTCCAGCACCACTTCACCGTTGACCTTGGCCTGCGAGGACTTCAGGAAGGCTTCGATGTCGGTCTTCAGCGGGTCGTGGTAGAAGCCTTCGTACACCAGCTCCACCCACTTGCGTGCCACGTCCGGCTTGAAGCGGTTCTGCTGCTTGGTCAGCACCGCATCTTCCAGCGCGCGGTGTGCGGCCAGCAGCGAGACCAGGCCCGGGGCCTCGAACACGATGCGGCCCTTCAGGCCGATCACGGTGTCGCCGGTGTAGACGCCGCGACCCACGCCATACGGGGCGAACAGCTTGTTGAGCTGGGCCAGGATCTGGTCGCCCGGCAGCGCCTTGCCGTTCAGTTCAACCGCTTCGCCTTCAATGAACTTCAGGGTGACGGTCAGCGCTTGTTCCGGCCATTCGCTGCGCGGCGAGCACCAGCCACGCGCACCTTCGCCCGGGGTTTCCCAACGGTCGATCTCGCCACCGGACATGGTCACGCCCAGCAGGTTCTCGTTGATGGTGTAGGCCTGCTGCTTGGCGCGCACGCCGAAGCCGCGCTCTTCCAGGTATTTCTGCTCGTAGGCACGGGTCTGGGTGTGTTCCTTCTGGATCTCGCGGATCGGCGCGATGATCTGGTAGTCACCCAGCGCCTTCACGGCCAGGTCGAAGCGGACCTGGTCATTGCCCATGCCGGTGCAGCCGTGGGCGATGATGTTGGTGCCCAGTTCGGCGGCACGCTTCAGCGCGGCATCCACGATCAGGTAGCGGTCCGACACCAGCAGCGGGTACTGGCCCTGGTAGCCTTCGCCGGCCCACACGAACGGCTTGACGAAGCCTTCCCAGATCGCCGGGCCACCGTTCACAGTGACATGGCTGGTCACGCCCAGCTCGGCGGCGCGCTTTTCGATGAAATCGCGCTCTTCATCATCCACGCCGCCGGTGTCGGCGAACACGGTGTGCACGTTGTAGCCACGCTCCTGCAGGTAGGGCACGCAGAAGCTGGTATCCAGGCCGCCGGAGAAGGCGAGAACGACGTCTTTATTGCTCATGGGGAGGGTATGTCCTGGTAGCGCCGGGCCGTGCCCGGCGGAAATGATTGAATCGGAAAAAATCAGCGCCCGGCAACCGCGGCCATGATCGCCTTCTGCACGTGCAGGCGGTTCTCGGCTTCGTTGATGGCGATGCACTGCGGCGAATCCATCACCGCATCGGTGGCCTTCACGTTGCGACGCAGCGGCAGGCAGTGGCTGAACACACCGTTGTTGGTCAGCGCCATCTTGCGTTCGTCGACGATGAAGTGCTTGAACTGGTCGCGGATCGGCTTTTCCGGTTCCCAGTTGCCGAAGAACGGCAGCGCTCCCCAGCTCTTGGCGTAAACCACGTCGGCGCCGGCGTAGGCGCTGTCGACATCATGGCTGATCTTCAGCGAACCACCGCTCTCGGCCACGTTCTGCTCGGCCCAGCCCATGTAGCGCTCGTCGAGGATGTAGTCGGCGGTCGGGCAAAGCAGTGTCACGTCCATGCCCATGCGGGTGGCGATGGTCAGCGCCGAGTTGGCCACGGCGGTGTTGAGCGGCTTGGGGTGGTAGGTCCAGGTCAGCACGTACTTCTTGCCACGCAGGTCCTGGGTGCCGAAGTGCTCCTGCAGCGCCATGATGTGGGCCAGCTCCTGGCACGGGTGGGTGATGGTCTCCATGTTGATGACCGGCACCGGCGAATACCTGGCGAAGCTGTTGAGGACGATGTCCTGGCGGTCGTACGCCCAGTCCTGGAACTTCGGGAACGCACGCACGGCGATGATGTCGCAGTAACGGCCCAGCACCTTGGCCACTTCCGCGATGTGTTCCTCGGTATCGCCGTCCATCACCGTGCCGAGGTTGAACTCGATCGGCCACGCATCCTTGCCCGGCTGCAGCACCACCGCATGTGCGCCGAGCTGGAACGCGCCCAGTTCGAAGCTGGTGCGGGTGCGCATGGACGGGTTGAAGAACACCAGCGCGATCGACTTGCCCTTGAGCTGGTCGCCGAGCTTGTTGCGCTTGAACAGCGCGGCCTGGGTCAGCAATGCGTCGAGATCGCTGCGGCTCCAGTCCTGGGTGTTCAGGAAGTGCTTGGGGGACATCTTCTTTCCTTGCGTGGCGGCGCCGGGTTCGGCGCGGTGGAAGGGAAAACAGGAAGCAAAGGTGAAACGAAAAGGTTGCAGTTGCAGCTTTCAGAACGCGGAAACGAAAAAACCCAGCCGGCGGGCTGGGTTTTTTTTCGGACGAACAGCAAAAAGCTCCGGTTACCCAGCGAGAATGTGGGGTTCCGGTCGACGCGCACGCGAGGTCATGCCCGACGCCTGTCGGGCTGCGCTGCTGTCGTGCTGGAAGTCGGTGAGCTTCATGGCCGAATATCTTTGCATGCGGCCGTGACCGGCGCAAGGGGCCGGGGTCGCAGAATCAGGGATTGCCGGCGGCGCCCTGCTCAGGACCGACCCAGGGGGTGATCGACACCCGGATCTTGAGCCGGTTGCCCGGGTCTTCCGGCAGCCGCGACCGATACTTGGTGCCCTTGTAGACGTAGTCCACGTCGTAGGCGATGGGCCGGCGGAATTCACGCCCCACCGGCACGATGCGGCAGTCACGGGTCAGCATCGGGCCATTGTTGGCAGGCGCCGGGGCCGGCGTTTCGGGGCCGGCCTCTTCGGAGGGCTCCTCGTCGCTTCGCTTGAATATCGAGCGCACCGAGTCCCAGAAACGGCTGATCCGGCCCTTGTCCTCGACCGGCTCCTCGCCGGTCACGTTGACCGGGGCCAGGGTGCGGGTCGACACCGGCTCGCAATGCTCCTCGGTACGGGTCGCGCGCAGGGTCTGGAATACCGGCTCGACGTTCAGTACCTGGGCGTAGTCGAACTTCACGTTCTCCACGATCACCACCCGGTTGCGGGGCTCGGCCTCCTGCGCCAGCACCACGGCGGGCAGCGCCGACAGGCAGGCCAGGGTCAGCAGCAATGCGGTGGATTTCAGTGGCGACGGGAGCAAGGACACGGCGATAGTGTAGGCAGTGGCGAGCGCAAGGGGCTGAACATTACCCGTCCACGCCGCTCCTGCCCACCCCACCCTGGCTCCCTCCGGCGTCCACCGGTGGCAACCAGCGCCCCCAAAGGGAGCGACACGTTCTAAAATCACGGACTTGTCCCCCAGCCACAGCCCCATGACCCTGCGCCTGCACAACAACCTGACTCGCCAGCTCGAACCGTTCACCCCGCTCGACCCGGCCTGTCCGACCCTGTATGTGTGCGGCCCCACGGTCTACAACTACGTGCACATCGGCAACGCCCGTGGCCCGGTGGTGTTCGGGGTGCTGGCCGACCTGCTGCGGCGGCGTTTCGGCGCACTGCGCTACGCCCGCAACATCACCGACGTGGACGACAAGATCAACACCGCCGCGCGCGAGCAGGGGGTGCCGATCAGCACCATCACCGACAGGTTCGCCGCCGCCTACCGTGAAGACATGGCCGCGCTGGGCGTGGTGCCGCCTGACATCGAACCGGAAGTGACCGCGCACATGCCGCAGATCATCACCATGATCGAGCAGTTGATCGCCAGTGGTCATGCCTATGCCGCCGAAGGCCACGTGCTGTTTGCGGTGGCCAGCTTTGAAGGCTACGGCAAGCTCTCGCGCCGTGATCCGGAAGAGATGCTGGCTGGCGCCCGCGTCGATGTCGCCCCCTACAAGCGTGATCCGGGCGATTTCGTGCTGTGGAAGCCATCCAGCGACGACCTGCCCGGCTGGGAATCGCCCTGGGGCCGTGGCCGCCCGGGCTGGCACATCGAATGCTCGGCGATGGCCGCCGCCCACCTGGGCGAGACCATCGACATCCATGCCGGCGGCGTCGACCTGCAGTTCCCGCACCATGAAAACGAGATCGCGCAGAGCGAATGCGCGCATGGCGGCAGGATCTTCGCCCGCTACTGGCTGCACAACGGCATGCTCAACTTCGGCGGCGCCAAGATGAGCAAGTCACTGGGCAACATCGAGCGCGTGCATGACCTGGTTCGCCAGCATCCGCCGGAGGCACTGCGCCTGGCCCTGCTGTCGGCCCACTACCGTCAACCGCTGGACTGGTCCGATGCGCTGATCGAACAGTCGGTGCGTACGCTGGACCGCCTGTACGGCACCCTGCGCGAACTGGCCTCGGTCGAGGCCAGCGCGGTGATTCCGGCCACGGTCGAAGCGACCCTCGACGACGACCTCAACACCCCGCAGGCGCTGGCCGAAGTGGCCCGCATCGCGGCCGAGGCGCGTCGTGCCACGGACCCGGCCGAACAGTCGCGCCTGAAGGCCGAGCTGCTCGGTGCCGGCCTGGCGCTGGGCCTTCTGCAGGCCGATCCGGCGCAGTGGTTTGGTACCGCTGCGGGCGCTGACGGCGACGATGCCCGTATCCAGGGCCTGATCGACGAGCGCGCTGCGGCCAAGAAGGCGCGCGACTTCGCCCGTTCCGATGCCATCCGCGACCAGTTGGCCGCCGAAGGCATCGTGCTGGAAGACACCCCGCAGGGCGTGCGCTGGTCGCGCAAGCGCGGCTGACCTGCTGCCCTGCCCCGTGGCCGGCCCGCCGGCCACGCCCCCACTGTAGAGACTGTTGTGACCGACTCCCCGTTCCCGCTTGAACCCACCGCCGCCGAGGCCCAGACCGCCATCGCCGAGGAATTCGGCTTCTTCGGCGACTGGTCCGAGCGCTACCAGTACCTGATCGACCTCGGCCGCAAGCTGCCGGCCTTCCCGGAAGAATGGAAGACCGAAGAGCATCGCCTGCTCGGCTGCCAGTCGATGGTCTGGATCGTGCCGGAAGGCAATGCGCAGTCGCTGCGCTTCCATGCCATCAGTGATTCGGCCATCGTCTCCGGCCTGATCTTCCTGGCGCTGCGCGTGTACTCCGGGCGCTCGGCGCGGGAGATCCTGGCCACCGAACCGAGCTATATCCAGGACATCGGCCTGGCCCGCCACCTGTCTCCGACCCGCAGCAATGGTGTGGCTGCGATGCTGGCCTTCATCCGCGAGACCGCGCAGACCCAGCTGCAGCGCGATCCGTCGTGAACGAGCCTGCCACAGCCGAGGACACCGCGCTGGGCCTGCTGTCCCGGCCCGGCTTCGCCAAGCTGCTGGCCTACCGCATCTTCGCGATGCTGTCCTACCAGGTGGTGGCAGTCACCGTCGGCTGGCACATCTACGAAGTCACCCGCAATCCGTTCTCGCTGGGCCTGATCGGTCTGGCCGAGGTGCTGCCGTTCTTTTGCGTGGCGCCATTCGCCGGCTACCTGGTCGACCATCTGCCGCGGCGTCGGTTGGGCATGGCGGCCTGTTCCGGGCTGATCGCCACCGCGCTGGTACTGACCAGCGTGGCCAAGGGCTGGCTGCCGTTTGAAGGCGTGTGGCCCATCTATGCAGCCATCGCCCTGACCGGCATGGTCCGCGCCTTCCTGTCACCTATCTACAACGCACTGTTCGCCCGCGTGCTGGCCCGCGATCAGTTCGCGCGCGGCGCAGGCCTCGGCGCGGTGGTGTTCCAGGCCGGCATGGTCGCCGGCCCGGCGCTGGGCGGCGTGCTGGTCGGCTTCGGCGGCAAGGGCCTCTCCTACGCGGTGGCTACGGCCTTTGCGCTGGTGGCGATGGCCTGCCTGGCTACATTGAAGGTGGAAGAACCGGTGCACACCGGTCCCGCCGCGCCGATCTTCAAGAGCATCGCCGAAGGCGCGCGCTTCGTGGTCGGCAACCGGATCATGGTCGGGGCGATGGCGCTGGACATGTTCTCGGTGCTGCTGGGGGGCGTGGTGGCGATGCTGCCGGCCTTCCTGCACGAGATCCTGCACCACGGTCCGGAAGGCCTGGGCATCCTGCGCGCGATGCCGGCGCTCGGCTCGGTGTGCGTGGGCCTGTGGCTGGCCCGCCACCCGCTGCACCGCAATGCCGGCCGCGTGTTGCTGTTCGCGGTGGCCGGTTTCGGCCTGTGCGTGATCGGCTTCGGCCTGTCGCAGCACTTCTGGCTGTCGGCGCTGATCCTGCTGTTCTACGGGGCCTTCGATGGCATCTCGGTGGTGATCCGATCGACCATCCTGCAGTTGGCCACGCCGGAAGAGATGCGCGGCCGGGTGTCGTCGATCAACGGCATCTTCATCAGTTCGTCCAACGAGCTGGGCGCGTTCTATGCAGGCACGATGGCGAAGCTGCTCGGCCTGGTGCCGGCCGTGGTGCTGGGTGGGTTTGCGGTGCTGAGCGTGGCCGGGATCACCGCGTGGAAGAACCCGACATTGCGGAAATTGAATCTTCGCGACCTGCAGTGACGCTGCTAACAGCGGATTCGGCGGCGCCGGGTGTTTGGCTGGGGCCGTTGCTCTCCCTCGATGATTGGGCTTGTCACTTTCTTTTCGCGAAAAGAAAGTAACCAAAGAAACGCTCCGCCATCCGCGAGCCGGCGCTGCGCGCCGGTGCCCTGTGCTCCTCGGTGAATCAGGGGACGGCGCCGAACTCGCTGCGCTCAAACAGCGGCGCCTCTTCGCCCCTGATTCCCCTGCGGTGCTCGGCTCGCTACAAGGCGGACTCAACAGCCGCGAGCACGCATGACCACTCCTGTCGGCCTGAGCCGAGCGTGGGCTCGGCTCTACATTGGCCGCGCACGCAGGAAACCGTCGAGAGCCTGCGGG
>NZ_JAZKVY010000062.1:0-304 GCF_036624925.1 Stenotrophomonas sp. A3_2 | reverse complement strand
GGGGAGTGTTTCGTGCACGATGAGCACGGCGGCGGCGCCCTGGCGGGCCGCTTCCTCGTATTTGTAGGTCCAGCGGCCGTAATAGGTCATCGCCTTCCCCTTGAAGAAGGCGGGGTCGGCCATCGGGTCCTCATTGCCGGGGTCGTTGATCAGCACGACGACGGTTTTGCCGCGGACGTCGAGGCCGGCGTAGTCGTTCCACTTGTATTCCGGCGCCACCACGCCGTAGCCGGCGAACACGATGTCGCTGCCGCGCACCGCGGCGTCCGGCGCGTCGTAGCGGGGGGACCAGAACACGGCGTCA
>NZ_JAZKVY010000008.1:0-295 GCF_036624925.1 Stenotrophomonas sp. A3_2 | reverse complement strand
GGCAAAGGGAGGGGCCCACGCGTTGCGCAGCAACGTGTGGGGCGACGCGCAGAGCGCGTCGCGTCCCGCGCCAGATCAGTACAGGGTCACTACGGCGGGATGCCCGCCGCGCATCCACGCACCGCGCGGATCTCCCGTGATGCATCTGGAGGACCAAGCCCCTCTGTTGAGGGGCTGCCCCGACAGGGGCGGGGAGAGGCCGGCAAAGGGAGGGGCCCACGCGTTGCGCAGCAACGTGTGGGGCGACGCGCAGAGCGCGTCGCGTCCCGCGCCAGATCAGTACAGGGTCACTACG
>NZ_JAZKVY010000061.1:0-354 GCF_036624925.1 Stenotrophomonas sp. A3_2 | reverse complement strand
AGGGACAGGGCAAGAGCAAGGGAACGGCGGCGCATCGACGGGCGATTCCAGTGAAGAGGGCGCACAGACTAACCCTGAAATGCGGAGATCCGCCTGCGCGGCGGGGGCACAGGGGCAATCAGGCCTCGGTGGGCAAAGCTGAGTAGGTGGTAGAGCCGAGGGCCCGCCCGGGGGGGCCGGGGCCCCCCCGGGGCCCCGGCCGCCCGCCGGGGGGGGGGGGGGCACCCCGGCCCTGACCGAAGAACAGATCCACGCCACCGTGGACTGGATGCTGGGCAACCTGAAAGAGCCGCCGCAACACGCGGCCTGCTGTAGAGCCGAGCCCACGCTCGGCTGCTCTGCGCACGGTGTGGC
>NZ_JAZKVY010000060.1:0-42612 GCF_036624925.1 Stenotrophomonas sp. A3_2 | reverse complement strand
AGCACGAGGTGCTGGTGCCGGAAATCCGCGCGTTCCTGGACGCCAACCCGATCTGATCGGTGTGGCCGCCCCCCCGCGGGCCACACCCCCGACACATGCCGGGGGGGGGGGCCCCCGGGGGGGGCCCCCACACCCGAAGGGTTGATGCGGTGGCCGGCCAGCGGCCGGCACTACCATTACGCGGCGACCGGCGCCTGCGGCGGCGAGGAAGGGCTGTTGCCGTTGTCGTCCGGATGGTCGTCGTCATTGTCGGCGTCATCGCGCCAGCGCCAGTCGGCCGGCGTCAAAGGATCCAGGCCATAGGCGATGCGCGCCTTGTCGCACTGCGGGCTGGCCTTGCCATACTCCCACGATGCATCCACCTCGCGGCACACGCTGGGCCGGTTGGGGTGGATGGTGCAGCGTGAATACACGCCGATCTGCGCATCCAGCGCGACGCAGCGCACCGGCTTGGAATGGGTGCCGCGCATGCACAGGCGATGCGGGTCCAGCACCTCGGTAAGCTGGTGCGGCACGCCGCCGGGGGTGACCTCGTCCGATTCCATCCAGTGGAAGGCCACGCGGTATTGGGTGCAGCAGGCGCCGCAGGTCATGCAGGGATGTTGCATGGGCAAGCCGCCTCGGGCGGCAGTCGGAATCGGGAACGAGGGTGCGGATTTTCCACGAAGTCGGCCGCCGCGCAAGAAATTCCGTAAGCGGCGACAATGAACAGATGAACCGACCCTGCAACATTGCCGCGCGCCTGCCTGAACTGGCGCGTGAACGCCCCGATCAGATCGCCATCCGCTGCCCGGGCCGCCGAGGCGCCGGCAACGGCATGGCCGCCTACGACGTCACCCTCGATTACCGCCAGCTGGATGCCCGCAGCGACGCCATGGCCGCCGGTCTGGCCGGCTACGGGATCGGCCGCGGGGTGCGCACGGTGGTGATGGTGCGGCCCTCGCCGGAATTCTTCCTGCTGATGTTCGCGCTGTTCAAGCTGGGGGCGGTGCCGGTGCTGGTCGACCCGGGCATCGACAAGCGCGCCCTGAAGCAGTGCCTGGACGAGGCGCAGCCGCAGGCCTTCATCGGCATTCCACTGGCGCATGTGGCGCGGCTGGCGCTGCGCTGGGCGCCCTCGGCGACCCGCCTGGTCACTGTCGGCCGCCGCCTCGGCTGGGGCGGCACCAGCCTGGCCGCGCTGGAGCGCGCCGGCGCCAGCGCTGGGCCGATGCTGGCCGACACCGATGGCGAGGACATGGCCGCGATCCTGTTCACCAGTGGCTCCACCGGCGTGCCCAAGGGCGTGGTCTACCGCCACCGCCATTTCGTCGGCCAGATCCAGCTGCTGGGCAGTGCCTTCGGCATGGAAGCGGGCGGGGTGGACCTGCCGACCTTCCCGCCGTTTGCCTTGTTCGACCCGGCGCTGGGCCTGACCTCGGTGATCCCGGACATGGACCCGACGCGGCCGGCGCAGGCCGACCCGGCACGCCTGCACGATGCCATCCAGCGCTTCGGCGTGACCCAGCTGTTTGGTTCGCCCGCGCTGATGCGGGTGCTGGCGAAGCATGGCCGGCCGCTGCCGACGGTGACCCGGGTGACCTCGGCCGGTGCACCGGTGCCGCCGGACGTGGTCGCCACCATCCGCAGCCTGCTGCCGGCCGATGCGCAGTTCTGGACTCCCTATGGCGCCACCGAGTGCCTGCCGGTGGCAGTGGTGGAGGGTCGTGAGCTGGAGCGCACCCGCGCCGCCACCGAGGCCGGCGCTGGCACCTGCGTGGGCAGCGTGGTGGAACCGAACGAGGTCCGCATCATCGCCATCGATGACGCGCCGCTGGCCGACTGGTCGCAGGCACGTGTGCTGGCCACCGGCGAGGTGGGAGAAATCACTGTGGCCGGCCCAACCGCCACCGACAGCTACTTCAACCGCCCGCAGGCCACCGCGGCGGCGAAGATCCGCGAGACGCTGGCCGATGGCAGCACCCGCATCGTCCATCGCATGGGCGACGTGGGCTACTTTGATGCACAGGGCCGTCTGTGGTTCTGCGGCCGCAAGACCCATCGCGTGGAAACCGCGCAGGGGCCGTTGTACACCGAACAGGTCGAGCCGGTGTTCAACACCGTGCCCGGCGTGGCGCGCACGGCCCTGGTGGGTGTTGGCCCGGCCGGTGCACAGGTACCGGTGCTGTGCGTGGAACTGCAGCGCGGGCAGAGCGACAGCCCGGCCTTGCGCGAGGCCCTGCGTGCGAAAGCCGCCGCACGGTTGCCCGATGCGAACCTGCAGCACGTCCTGGTGCATCCGGCGTTCCCCGTCGATATCCGTCACAACGCCAAGATCGGCCGCGAAAAGCTCGCCGTCTGGGCCGGCGCCGAACTGGAGAAGCGCGCATGAAAATCCTGGTCACCGGCGGCGGTGGTTTCCTCGGCCAGGCGCTGTGCCGCGGGCTGGTTGAGCGTGGCCACCAGGTGCTGGCGTTCAACCGCAGCCACTACCCCGAACTGCAGGCGATGGGCGTGGGCCAGATCCGCGGTGATCTGGCCGATGCGCAGGCGGTGCTGCATGCCGTGGCCGGCGTCGATGCGGTGTTCCACAATGGTGCCAAGGCCGGCGCGTGGGGCAGCTATGACAGCTACCACCAGGCCAATGTGGTCGGCACCGACAACGTCATCGCAGCCTGCCGCGCGCACCGCATCGGCAGGCTGGTCTACACCTCCACGCCCAGCGTGACCCATCGCGCCACCCATCCGGTGGAAGGCCTCGGCGCCGACGAGGTGCCGTACGGCGAAGATTTCCAGGCGCCGTACGCGGCCACCAAGGCGATCGCCGAACAGCGCGTGCTGGCCGCCAACGATGTCGCGTTGGCGACGATGGCGTTGCGTCCGCGCCTGATCTGGGGCCCTGGCGATCAGCAGCTGGTGCCGCGCCTGGCCGAGCGTGCGCGGCAGGGCCGCCTGCGCCTGGTGGGCGATGGCAGCAACAAGGTCGATACCACCTACATCGACAATGCCGCGCTGGCGCACTTCCTCGCCTTCGAAGCGTTGGCACCGGGCGCTGCGTGCGCGGGCAAGGCCTACTTCATCTCCAATGGCGAGCCGTTGCCGATGCGCGAGCTGGTGAACAAGCTGTTGGCTGCGGTGGGTGCGCCGACGGTGGACAAGGCGATCAGCTTCAAGACCGCCTACCGCATCGGCGCTGTCTGCGAGCGGCTGTGGCCGCTGCTGCGACTGCGCGGGGAGCCGCCGCTGACCCGTTTCCTGGCCGAACAGCTGTGTACGCCACACTGGTACAGCATGGAACCGGCGCGCCGTGACTTCGGCTACGTGCCGCAAGTCAGCATCGAAGAAGGGCTGCGCAGGCTGAAGGCTTCATCTGCTGCATAGATCGCCATCACTGGTTGCACACCGCAGGATCGGGAGGATGGACCCACGCCATCCAAGGCTCGACCACCCGCGAGGAGCGCCATGCTGCACTACGCCATCATCTTCTTTGTCATCGCCATCATCGCCGCCGTTCTGGGTTTCTCCGGTATCGCCGGCGCCGCAACGAACATCGCCTGGATCCTGTTCGTGGTGTTCCTGATCCTTGCGGTGATCTCGATGTTCCGCAAGCGAGGCTAGTAGACCGCAGGGTGGTGCCGGCCGCCGGCCGGCACTGCTCTTTCCGGTGGGTGCCGATCGTTGGTCGGCACGCCCCTTTGTAGAGTCGAGCGTGCTCGACTGCTTCTCGTGAGTCGAGCATGGCTCGACTCTACAGAGGATCATCGAGCATGGCTCGACGCTACACACAGCGCCGCTACACGGCGCTGTGCAATCCGCGATCGGCCTCGTGGCGCTCCAGCGCCAGTTCGATCAGGCGCGTGATCAGCGTGGTGTAGTCCACGCCGCTGGCGCCCCATAGCTTCGGGTACATGCTGATGCGGGTGAAGCCCGGCAGCGTGTTGACCTCGTTGATGACGATCCCGCCCGCTGCGGTGAGGAATACATCCACGCGCGCCATGCCCGCGCACTCCAGCGCCCGGTAGGCCTGAAGCGCGATCTGCTGGATACGCGCCTGCGTTGTGCCATCAATGTCTGCCGGCACCACCACGTCGGCGCCATCGTCGTTGATGTACTTGGTGTCGTAGGTGTAGAACTCGTCGTGTACCACTACCTCGCCGCACAGGCTGGCCTGCGGATGCGCATTGCCCAGCACCGCGCACTCGATCTCGCGGCCGACCACCGCCGATTCCACCAGCACCTTGTGGTCGTAGCGCAGCGCCAATGCCAGCGCCTCGGCGAAGCCCGCTGCATCCTTGACCTTGCTCACCCCCACTGACGAACCCTGGTTGGCCGGCTTCACGAACAACGGCAGGCCGAGCTGCGCGATCACCGCATCGACATCGACTGCCGCCGCCTGATGGCGACGGATGCACAGCCACGGTGCCACCTGCAGCCCGGCGTCGCGCAGCAGGCGCTTGGTCACGTCCTTGTCCATCGCCACCGCCGAACCCAGTACCGGTGAACCGACGAAGGGCAGGTTGGCCATGCGCAGCAGCCCCTGCAGCGCACCGTCCTCGCCCAGTGGCCCGTGCACGATCGGCAGCACCACATCGATCTGGCCGAGCGCGCTGGCCGCATCGCACGGCTGCAGCTGCGCCTGCTCGGCGCCCGGGCGCACCGCCAGCGACGTACCGGACCGATGCAGGGCGATGCGCGACGGATCATCGGCATTGATCAGGAAGGTATCGGGTTGGCTCAGATGCCACTGACCCTGCTTGTCGATACCGACCAGCACCGGCTCGAAGCGCTCGCGATCAAGCGCATCGAGGATGTTCTTCGCCGACTGCAGCGAAACTTCGTGCTCGGAAGACTTGCCTCCGAAAATGATGCCGACCCGGGTCCGTGCCATGGGGAATGCGATGTCCTGTGCGTTGCGTGGCCCCATAGCATGAACCTTCATCGGCCCTCCGCGTGAGGCACAGATGAACCAGAAATCCATCCACGCATGGCGTGGATCTACCGTGTCGACCAAGGTCGACACCCACCCCGCCATCCCACGGATAGCCAGCTTTTGATGTTGCCCTGGCTGTTGCATCTGCGGGTGCCGGGCGGCAGCCCGGCCCAAGCCCCCCACCCACGCAGGTAGAATGCGCCCATGGCTCCTTCCCTGCTCAAGTCCCTCAAGCCGGTCGCTGGCCGCGCCCTGCAGATCGCCCTGAACCGCGCCCTGGCGCTGGATCCGGATACCCGCCACGCCCTGGCCAGCCTCGACGGCCACCACATCGACCTGACCCTGGAAGCGCCGTCGCTGGCGATGCGCATCAGCGTCGACGGCGACCAGCTGCGGGTCGGTCCGGTGGACGCGCAGGAAGCCGACCTGGCCGTGCGCAGCAGCCTGGCCGGCGTGCTGGCGCAGCTGCCGCTGCTGGCCAACGCGCGGCGCGGCGACAGCAACGGCAAGGGTCGCGTGCGCGTGGCCGGCGATGCCGAACTGGCGCGACGCCTGCAGCAGCTGGCCAAGGGCTTCGACCCGGACTGGCAGCAGCCCTTCGTCAGCGTATTCGGCGAGGTACTGGGCGTGCAGGTTGCCAACACCCTGCGCAACGGCCTGCAGCACGCGCGCCAGGGCGCGATCGATCTGGCCCACAGCGCCGCCGAGTTCATCACCGAGGAATCGCGCGATGTGGTGCCGCGTGCCGAGCTGGACGCCTTCCACGATGACGTGGACGTGCTGCGCGATGACGTCGAGCGTCTGGGTGCTCGCGTGCAGCGCCTGCGGGGTGCCGCATGAAGGCCGTGCTGCGGGCCAGCCGCATCGGCCGGGTGATCCTGCGTTACCGCCTCGACGACCTGCTGCAGGGCACACCGGCCGAGCGCTGGTTGCGCCTGGCCAAGCCGTTCGTGCCGCGGGCCTCGGCCGACATCGCCGCACAGTCGCGCGGTGCACGCCTGCGCCTGGCGCTGCAGGACCTCGGCCCGATCTTCGTCAAGTTCGGCCAGATCCTGTCCACCCGCCGCGACCTGGTGCCACCGGACGTGGCCAATGAACTGACCCTGCTGCAGGACCGGGTCAAGCCGTTCGATGGCGAGACCGCGCGCCGCATCGTCGAGGACGCGCTCGGCCTGCCGGTCAGTGCGGCCTTCGCCAGCTTCGACACCGAACCGCTGGCCTCGGCCTCGATCGCACAGGTGCACGCGGCGACGCTGGCCGATGGCCGCCAGGTGGTGGTCAAGGTACTTCGCCCGGGCATCGAGAAGCAGATCGACGCCGACATCGCCCTGCTCAATTCGCTGGCCGCGCTGGTCGAGCGCACCCACCCGCGCGCCGACAAAATCCGGCCGCGCGAAGTGGTGGCCGAGGTCGAGAACACCCTGGCCGCCGAGCTGGACCTGCAGCGCGAAGGCGCCAATGCCAGCGTGCTGCGCCGCTTCTGGGAAAACAGCGACGACCTGTACGTGCCGGAAGTGATCTGGAGCCATACGGCCGAGCGCGCACTGACCCTGGAGCGCGTGTGGGGCATTCCGTCCGACGACATCGCCGCGCTGGACAAGGCCGGCATCGACCGCAAGGCGCTGGCCGCCAAGGGCGTGCGGGTGTTCTACACCCAGGTGTTCCGCGACAACTTCTTCCATGCCGATGCGCATGCCGGCAACATCTGGGTCGACACCGATCCGGCGCGTCGCGCCAACCCGCGCTTCATCGCGCTGGACTTCGGCATCATGGGCCAGCTCTCGCAGGAAGATCAGTACTACCTGGCCGAGAACTTCATGGCCATCTTCAACCGTGACTACCGCCGCATTGCCGAACTGCACGTGCAGGCGCGCTGGATGCCGGACCACGTACGCATCGACGATCTGGAAGCGGCGGTGCGATCGGTCTGCGAACCTTACTTCACCCGGCCGCTGTCGCAGATCTCGCTGGCCGAAGTGCTGATGAAGCTGTTCCGCGTGGCGCAGCGTTACCAGCTGACCCTGCAGCCCCAGCTGATCCTGCTGCAGAAGACCCTGCTGAACATCGAAGGCGTCGGCCGCCAGCTGGACCCGCAGATCGACATCTGGGCGGTGGCCAAGCCGGTGCTGGCGAAGATCCTGCGCGAGCGCTACAGCCCGCGCCGGGTGGTACGCGAGATCGGCAAGCGCCTGCCGGAAATCATGACCCATGCCCCGGACATGCCACGTCTGGTACACGCCTGGCTGACCCAGCAGGTGGAAGGCCGCCATGAACTGTCGATGCGCTCGCGCGACCTGGCCGCTCTGGACGCCAGCGTGCAGCGCCTGCAGAAGCGCGCGGTGGGGGCGATCACTGGCGTGGGCCTGCTGGCCATTGCCGCGCTCATGTACGTGCTGCAGCCGCCGGGCTGGTACTGGGGCGACCTGCCAATGTGGAGCTGGTTGTCCGGTGCGCTGGGCGCAGTGGCGCTGGCGCGCGCGTGGTGGAAGTAGGTCCCATGCTGCAAGCGCTCAAGGACGAACTGGCACGCTTCGGCGCCGACAACGACGCCCGCGAGAGCGCGCGTGGCCGCCGCATGCTCAACATCACGCCGGACACGGGTGAATTCCTGTCCGTGCTGGTCCGCTTCGGCGCCGCGCGCAGGGTGCTGGAGATCGGCACCTCCAACGGCTATTCGACGCTGTGGCTGGCCGAGGCTGCCGCCGCCATCGACGGCCACGTGATCACGCTGGAATACGCACAGGACAAGGCGGCGATGGCGCGTGACACCTTCGCGCGCAGTGGCCTGGCCGATCGCATCACGCTGGTTCACGACGATGCAGGGCCGTGGCTGGCACAGGCCGTCGATGCCAGCATTGACCTGCTGTTCCTCGATTCGGACCGCGGGCAGTACGCCGGCTGGTGGCCGCAGCTGCGCCGCGTGCTGCGGCCGGGGGGCCTGCTGGTGGTGGACAACGCCACCTCGCATGCGCAGGAAATGGAACCGCTGCGCGTGCTGCTGGACGCTGATCCGGACTTCAGCGTCAGCCTGGTGCCGGTTGGCAACGGCGAGCTGCTGGCCGTACGCAGCGCCTGACTGCAGCGTTGCCCGCGCCTGATCCGGCAGGGCCGGCCGCGCCTGATCTGGTAGTGCCGGCCGCTGGCCGGCAACCCCAGCAGCCAGACGACCCTGAGGCAGCCGGCCAGCGGCCGGCTCTACCCCATTCAGTGCCCAGCCCCGATAATCCCGCGGTGAGCACCGAACCCGATACCCTCGCCGCGGTCGAGACCGACACCGCGCCCCTGCAGTTGCTGCACCTGGATGAGCGCCTGGCCGTGGTCAACAAGCCTGCCGGGCTGATGGTCCACGACAGCAAGCTGGCCCGTGGCGAAGACGACTTCCTGGCCGACCGCCTGCGCGAGCAGCTGGGGCGGCCGATCTTCCTCGTGCACCGCCTGGACCGGGCCACCAGTGGCTGCCTGCTGCTGGCCTTCGACCGCGAGACCGCCAGCGCGCTGGGCAAGGCGTTGATGGGCGGCGAAGTGCTGAAGGACTACCTGACGGTCTGCCGGGGATGGCCGGCGGAACTGTCCTGGCGGGTGGACCATGATCTGGATGGCGGCCCGGGCAAGCCGGTGAAGAAGCCGGCGATCACCGACTTCCAGCGCCTGGCGACGGGCGAGCTGTCGGTGCCGGTCGGTGAGTTCACCCGTTCGCGTTATGCACTGCTGCGCTGCCAGCCACAGACGGGGCGCTTCCGGCAGATCCGCCGGCACCTCAAGCACCTCTCGCACCACATGATTGGCGACACCAGCCATGGCGATGGCCGCCACAACCGCATCTTCCGCATGCAGGGCGTGCACCGCATGCTGCTGCACGCCGAGCGCCTGCGCTTCCCGCATCCGGAGGGCGGCGACGTGGATGTCAGGGCACCGCTGGACCGTGAGTTCCAGAAGGCGCTGGACCTGTTTGGCTGGCAGGTGGACGACGCCTGATGCTGCTGCCGTAAGCCGAGCGTGGGCTCGGCTCTACAGCCAGCGGCCGGGCGTGGCCCGGCGCACCCCGTTATTTCTTTTCCGGCTCGTTGACGATCGCCTCCAGATCCTTCTGCAGATCCGCGAACAGCGGCTGCATGCGGGCCTGGATGGCCACCATCACGTTCTGCATCAGCGCCGGGGTCTTGTCCAGCAGGCTCTGGCCGGCCGAACTCTCGTAGAACTCGGCCATCGCCAGCACGTCTTCCTTGCTGAACGTCTTCTTGTACAGGTCCACGTACATCGGCCGCAGCTGCTGCCACGACAGGGCCTGGCGCAGCGTCTGGCTGGTGCGTGCCTGGATCCGCTTCAGCTGTTCCTGCTGCTGGGCATTGAGCTGGCGCTGTGCGGCCACCTGCTGGAACTGCTGCTGCTGCATCGCCTCGATCTGCGGCAGCATGGTGTCGATCATGCTCTGCGCACGCGAGGCCGACAGCAGGCGGTTGATGTCGCCGTCTGTCGGTGGCGCGGCCAGGGCCGGAACGCTGGCCACGGCCAGCGCCAGCAGCAGGGCGGCGCGGCGCAGCAGGGACGGCAGGGCGGGTGTGGTGCGGGTCATGCGGGCTTCCTGCGGTACATGGGACGGCCAGCATACCCGCAGCCAAGGCGAAGGCGGCGTGTTCGGTACCTGATCGGCGGCATACGGCGCGCGATGCCGCACTCCGGCACGTGGCTGCCGCTACAATGCGCGGATGGGCAGTGGACCGGTCACCATCAGCGCGCAGCTTGAAATCCCCGACGGCGAGATCGTCGAGCGGTTCGTGCGTGCCAGCGGTGCCGGTGGCCAGAACGTCAACAAGGTCTCCACCGCGGTGGAACTACGTTTCGACGTGGCCAACTCGCCTTCGTTGCCCGAACCGTTGCGCGCACGCCTGCTGGCGCGGCGTGACCGGCGCATGACCGGCGAAGGCGTGCTGGTCATCGATGCGCAACGTTTCCGGACCCAGGATCGCAATCGCGAGGATGCGCGCGAGCGGCTGGCGGCCTTCATCCAGGCCGGGCTGAGCGTGCCCAAGCCGCGCAAGGCCACCAAGCCGACCCTCGGGTCGAAACTGCGTCGTCTGGACGCCAAACGCGGGCGCGCGCAGATCAAGCGCGGTCGCTCATCACGTGACTGGGAGTGATTGCTTGAACAACCCGACTTCGTTGCTGCCGGCCGTGCCGCCGCAGATGCCGCAGGTCAAACCCAACGCCTTCCTGCGCTGGCTGGCGCGCTGCACCCTGCGCATGGGCGGCTGGAAGGTGACCGGCACCCTGCCTGACATTCCCAGGCTGGTCTTCATCATCGCCCCGCATTCGTCCAACTGGGATGGGCTGTGGGGCATGGCGGCCAAGATCGCGCTGGGCATGAAGGTGAAGGTACTGGGCAAGGCGTCGCTGTTCTGGTGGCCGCTGGGCCCGCTGCTGCACAGGCTGGGCGTGATCCCGCTCGATCGCAGCTCGCCGCAGGGCACCGTCGGACAGGCCGTGGACCTGCTGCGCAACAACGAGAAGATGTGGTTCGCCATCACCCCCGAGGGCACCCGCAAGGCGGTGAAGGACTGGAAGGCCGGTTTCCTGAAGATCGCCCGGATGGCTGACGTGCCGATCCTTGCCGCGTACTTCCACTACCCGGAAAAGACCATCGGTATCGGCCCGCTGTTCACGCCCAGTGGTGATGACGCTGCCGACATGGCCGCGATCCGCGAGTTCTACCGGCCCTGGATCGGCAAGACCCGCGGTACGGTCTGAGCCTGCCGCAGGCCGCTGCATAGACGCCACGTCCGGCACATGCCGGGCGAGCGCGACAGGAGTAGGGTGGAGGGCTGGTATCCCGTACCGTCTGCCCAAGGAGTGTTTTACATGTCGCGTACCGTAGTCCTGGCCGCCGCCATCAGCCTGGCGTTGGCGGCCTGTTCCGGCAAGGAGTCCACCCCCGTGTCCGATGCCCAGAAGACCCCGGCCCAGCAGCCGGCCGAAGCCTCCACCAACCCTCTGCTGAGTGCGAGCACGCTGCCGTTCCAGGCGCCGCCGTTCGACAAGATCAAGGACAGCGACTACCTGCCGGCGTTCGAAGAGGGGATGCGCCAGCACCTGGCCGACGTGCGCAAGATCGCCGACAGCAGCGAGCCGGCCACCTTCGACAACACCATCGTGGCGATGGAGCGCAGCGGCGAGACGCTGAACCGCGTCTCGCGCATCTTCTTCGGCCTGGTCCAGGCCGATACCAACGATGCACGACAGAAGATCCAGGAAGAAGTGGCGCCAAAGCTGGCTGCGCACCAGGACGAGATCAATCTCGATCCGAAGCTGTTCGCGCGCGTGAAGTCGATCTATGACCAGCGCGACACGCTGGAATTGGATCCGGTGCAGAAGCGCCTGGTCGAGCACTACTACGACGGCCTGGTGCGCGCCGGTGCGCAGCTGTCCGACGCTGACAAGGCGACCCTGCGCAAGCTCAACGTGGAAGAGACCACCCTCTCCACCCAGTTCCATACCCGCCTGGTGGCCGCCACCGCCGCTGCGGCCGTCGTCGTCGACGACAAGGCCAAGCTGGCCGGCCTGGACGAGGATGCGATCAACAACGCCGCAGCCGCCGCCAAGGAACGCAAGCTGGACGGCAAGTTCCTGCTGCCGCTGCAGAACACCACCCAGCAGCCGGTGCTCGGCTCGCTGAGCGATCGCGACCAGCGCGCCGCCGTGCTGAAGGCCTCGGAGACCCGCGCCGAGCGCGGTGATGCCAACGACACCCGGCAGACCGTGCAGCGCCTGGCCCAGCTGCGTGCGCAGAAGGCCAAGCTGCTCGGCTTCGAGACCTTCGCCGACTACCAGCTGGGCGACCAGATGGCCAAGACCCCGGCTGCGGCACTCAAGCTGCTGACCGACACCGTGCCGGCCGCCACCGCCAAGGCGCGCGCCGAAGCCGGCGAGATCCAGAAGGTGATCGACGCGCAGAAGGGTGGTTTCCAGGTCGCCGCTTCGGACTGGGACTTCTACGCCGAGCAGGTGCGCAAGGCCAAGTACGATCTGGACGAATCGCAGATCAAGCCGTACTTCGAACTGGACAATGTGCTGCAGAACGGCGTCTTCTACGCCGCCACCCAGCTGTACGGCATCACCTTCAAGCCGCGTACCGACATTCCGACCTACAACCCGGACATGAAGGTGTACGAAGTGTTCGACAAGGACGGCACCTCGCTGGCGCTGTTCTACACCGACTACTTCAAGCGTGACAGCAAGTCCGGCGGCGCCTGGATGGACGTGTTCGTCGAACAGGACGGCCTGACCGGTGCCAAGCCGGTGGTCTACAACGTCTGCAACTTCACCAAGCCGGCCGCCGGCCAGCCTGCGCTGATCAGCTTCGACGACGTCACCACCATGTTCCATGAGTTCGGCCATGCGCTGCACGGCATGTTCTCGAACGTGAAGTACCCTTCGATTGCCGGCACCGCCACCTCGCGTGATTTCGTCGAGTTCCCGTCGCAGTTCAACGAGCACTGGGCGCTGGATCCGAAGGTGTTCGCCAACTACGCCAAGCACTACAAGACCGGCGAGGCGATGCCGCAGGAACTGGTCGACAAGATCCTCAAGGCGCGCAGCTTCAACCAGGGCTATGCGACCACCGAGTACCTGTCTGCCGCGCTGCTGGACCTGGCCTGGCACACCCAGAAGGCCGACGCGCCGCTGCAGGATGTCGGCGCCTTTGAAGCCAGCGCGCTGAAGAAGTTCAAGGTCGACCTGCCGCAGGTGCCGCCGCGCTACCGCACCACCTACTTCGACCACATCTGGGGTGGCGGTTACTCGGCCGGCTACTACGCCTACTTCTGGGCCGAAGTGCTCGACCATGACGCCTACCAGTGGTTCACCGAGCACGGTGGGCTGACGGCGGCCAACGGCCAGGAGTTCCGCGACAAGATCCTCTCGCGCGGCAACAGCGTGGAGCTGTCGACCCTGTACCGCGATTTCCGCGGCAAGGACCCGTCGGTGGAACCTTTGCTGAAGTTCCGCGGGCTGAAGTAAGAAATCGAAAACGGCGGGGGAAACCCCGCCGTGTTTGTTTGTGTTGAGGCGCCCGCCCGGCGGGGGGGGGTTTTTTGGGGCCCCGCCCCCGGCGGGGGGCGTCGCCTCTACACAAGCGGATCACGTCCCCACGTGCACCCGGTTGGCTTGCTCGGCCAACCCGAGGTGATCGAGCGCGATATCCAACGCCAGCACATAGCTCTGCGCGCCATAGCCGGCGGCGATGCCCAAGCGCTGGCCGACACCGGCCGGCAGGCAGGGCTCGGCCACCGCGCCGTCGTCGTGGACCTCCACGTAGGCATTGTGCAGGTAGGGCAGCAGGCGCTGCAGGCGCAGGCTGTTGGCGCACGCACCCGGGTCAAGCAGTGTCACTTCGCCACGGCTGTGATCGGCCACGCGCAGTGCGTCCAGCAGTTCCTGTTCCGAGCCACAGGCACGGATCGCCACGCTGGTGCCGGCATCGATCGCGCGATGCACCAGCGACTTCAGGACCGGCGCCGGCAGTGGCATTGCCGTGCGGATCAAGGCGCCGGCGGCTTCCGGGCCGCGGATGATGAAGATCGACATGGCTCAGCCCTCCTGCGCCAGGCGACGGCCGACGATGGCCAGCGACAGCGGATAGCCGGCCTGCTGGCTGCGCTGGTCGACCACTACCGCGGCGGGGCCGTGCTGCAGGCGCAGCCGCGCATCCAGGCCGGGCTCGTTGGGCGACTGCAGCTCGATGTACTGCGCCGGCAGCCGTTCCAGCGCCGCCTGCAACGCGCCGCCCTCGGCCTGCCATTGCGCGTCGTCGGCCACGCCGACATCCAGCAGCACCCAGTCGGCCGAGCGCGCCTGCGGCTGGCACAGGCACTGGCGTACCTCGGACAGGCTGGTGCAGTCGCTGCACAGCACGCGATGGCCGGCCAGCTGCGCCGGCAGCTGCGGGCGCGGCGCCGACGGAGACACGTGGCGGATCACCAGGAGGGTCATACAACACCTTGCGGAATGCGCCCTGCGGCGCGGTGGGCACACGATGCACGTGCTGGCCGTAAAGGTGCGATGCCCGCGGCCGGGCCGGGGCGTAAAACCTGCGTAACCCTTCCTGTAGAGCCGAGCCTGCGCTCGGCTGGCGTGCACCGACGCTCGAAGAGCAGCCGAGCGCGGGCTCGGCTCTACAACAAGCCGGCGCGGGAACCTCTCCCGCCCGAGTGTGGTCTGATGCAGCGACCACCCACCCGGAGCCTGTCATGGATGCTGTTGGCCGTCCTCCCCTTCCCGAACGCGCGCTGCTCTGGCTGAAGAAGGAAGCATTGCCGCTGCTGGTGATGCTCGGCCTGCTCGCCGCCGCCCGCGATACCCTCGCCAACCACTACGTGGTGCCCAGTGGCTCGATGCAGCCAACCCTGCAGCCCGGCGACCGGGTAGTGGTGGACATGCGTGCCTATGGCCTGCGCCTGCCGTTCACCGGCAGGGAACTGATGTCCACCGGCGTTCCGCAGCGTGGTGAAGTGGCGGTGTTCGATTCACCGGCCGACGGCACCCGGCTGATCAAGCGCGTGGCGGCGGTGGCCGGTGACCATGTGCAGATGCGCGAGGGCCATCTGAGCATCAACGGCCAGCCGCTGCAGATTGCCGACCTGCAGGACGTGGAAGCCTTCGGCGAGCGCCGTGCCCGTCTCGACCTGGACATGGGCGGTGGCCCGGACATTGACGATCTGGTGGTGCCGGCCGGCAAGCTGCTGGTGCTGGGAGACCACCGTGGCAACAGCTTCGATGGCCGCTTCTTCGGCTTCGTCGATGCGGACAAGGTCTACGGCCGGGCGGTGGCTGTGTATTACCGCCGCGGTGACGGTTTCGAGTGGCAACGCCTGTAAGCTGAATTGATACTTCCCATATATCAATCCTGATCTATCAGGTTATGGATCGACTGGATCGACGGGCCTAGTCTGAGGCCCGTTCCCTCCCACGCCCGGCCGTCCCCACCGGCCCTTCGATTCCATGACTGGCGAAACTGCGGCGGCCGTTGAAGGCCGTCCCTCCACTCTCGATACCGGCACCGACACCCGCATCCAGCAGGGCACCCCGGCCTTCCGCCGCACCGCGTTGGCACTGTTCCTGGCCGGCTTCTCCACCTTCGGCCTGCTGTACACCGTGCAGCCGCTGCTGCCCGAGTTCAGCCGCCACTTCGGCGTGTCGGCCGCAGGCAGCGCGATGTCGTTGTCGCTGACCACCGGTACGCTGGCGGTGGCGATGCTGTTGGCCGGCCTGCTGTCCGATGTGGTCGGCCGTCGCCCGTTGATGATCGTTGCGCTGTTGGCGTCGGCCATGCTGTCGCTGAGCACGGCGCTGGTGGACGACTGGACCACGCTGCTGGTGCTGCGCACCCTGCTTGGCCTGGCGCTGAGCGGCGTGCCGGCAGTGGCGATGACCTACCTGGTCGAGGAAATGGACAGCCGCGCGCTGGGCCTGGCGATGGGCCTGTACATCGGCGGCAACGCCATCGGTGGCATGAGCGGGCGCCTGCTGGCCGGCATCATCGCCGATCACTGGGGCTGGCGCTGGGGCATCGGCGTGGTCTCGATCATCGCCATCGCCAGTACCGTGCTGCTGTGGCTGCAGCTGCCGCCGTCGCGCCATTTCCATCCCCGCCGCGATGGCCTGCGCGAGTTGCCGTCGCGCTGGCGCCTGCTGTTCGCCGACCCGGGCCTGCCGTGGCTGTTCGCCACCTCGTTCGTGCTGATGGGCGTGTTCGTCACCCTCTACAACTACCTGGGCTATCACCTGCTGGCGCCGCCGTACCACCTCAGCCAGACCGTGGTCGGGCTGATCTTCAGCGTGTACCTGGTGGGCACCTTCAGTTCGGCGTGGATGGGCCAGCAGGCTACGCGGTACGGGCGCGGCCGCATCCTGTCGATCTCGTTCGCGCTGATCGGCGCCGGCATCGCGCTGCTGGCGATGCCGTGGCTGAGCACGATGGCACTGGGCATCGCGCTGGTCACGTTCGGCTTCTTCGGTGGCCACTCGGTGGCCAGCAGCTGGGTCGGCAGCCGTGCCGGTACGATGCGCGCGGAAGCGTCGGCGCTGTACCTGTTCGCCTACTACCTGGGCTCCAGCGTGCTGGGCGGGGTCGGCGGCCTGGCCTACGCGGCCTGGGACTGGTGGGGCGTGTGTGCGTTCGCCGCGGTGCTGACCCTGATCGGTGGTGGCACCGTCTGGGCGCTGCAGCACCGCGCCCCGCAGCCGGTGACCGCGTGACCCAACGCACGGTAGTGCCGGCCGCTGGCCGGCAACCACGGTGTAGCGGCTTTGCCGAGGTAGAGTCGACTGTCAGTCGACTGCTCTTCCATCAGATCGCGAAAACCCGCGCTGCGCGCGATAGTCGACTAACAGTCGACTCTACCGGCGAACGCCCCGCGCAGCAGCCCGGCGAAGTTTCGGATCAGCGGCGTCACCCGTTCGCGATGCCACGCCAGCTGCACTTCCGAATGCGCGCCAGCATCGGCCAACGCCACGAAGCGCGATCCTTCCACCCGGATGTGATCGCACGACGACGGCAGGATCGCCGCACCCAGGCCCGCAGCGGCCAGGCTGATCAACGTCGATGCTTCACCGGCTTCCTGCACGATGCGCGGCGTGAAGCCCGCCGCCGCACACAACGCGATCATGTGGTCGTGGATGCCCGCGCCCGCGCTGCGCCGGAATGCCACGAACGGCTCCTGCGCGAAGTCGCGCAACGACACCGTGCCCTGCTTCGACAGCCTGCGCAGGGCAGGGTGGTCGGCATGCACGATCAGCGCCAGCGGATCGACGAACAGGCTGTGTGCCACCAGTTCCGGCGGCAACGCACGCTTGCGGATGATGCCCACGTCCAGTGAACCATCGAGCAGCGCGTCGATCTGCTGCAGCGTATTCATCTCGCTCAGCTGTAGCCGCACCTGCGGATACTGCTGGCGGTAATGCAGGATCGAACGCGGGATCTGTGGCGACAGCGGCGTGGCCCGGGTCAGGCCGATATGCAGTTCACCCTGCTCGCCGCGCTGCGCACGCTGCACCTCGTCCACCGCGGTTTCCACCTGCTGCACGATTGCGCGCGCGCGTTCCTGCAGCAGCTCCCCAGCAGGCGTCAGCTGCACGCGGCGATGGCTTCGCACGAACAGGCGCGCGCCGATCAGTTCCTCCAGCTGCCGGATCTGCTGGCTGAGCGGCGGCTGTGACATGCCCAGGCGCTCGGCCGCCTGGCCGAAGTGCAGCGTATCGGCAACAGCGAGGAAGTAGCGCAGGTGGCGCAGTTCGATGGACATGGGGCCAGTTTATTCATCGTCAGCCGGAAATGAATCAGAGATGGGATCCGATCCCGTGCCGACCAACGGTCGGCACCCACCAACAGCAGCTGGCACCAACAGCAGCGACCAACTGTCGAAGGCGGGGTGGGTCCGGTTGCGGGGGTGTGAGCGGCATGGATGCCGCGACCAAGCCCCCATGGACGGGTTTACAGCGTCCCCCGCAACCGGACTCACCCCGCCATCCCACGGATAGCCGGCTTTTGCTGTTGCTTCGGCTTCGGCGGGTGCAGGGCGCAGCCCTGCCGAACATCCCTCACCGCTCCGAATGCCCGCTCTGGTCGTAATCGCGCGGGCTGAACAACTCCGGCTGGATCAGCTCGATGAACGCCCGCGCCTGCGCCGACAATGCCTTGCCGCGGCGCACGATCACCCCGTAACTGCGCTCGGGGAACCAGCGCTTCATCGACCGCGCCGCCAGCCGCTCGCGGTCGGCTTCGTGCAGGCACAGCGCCGGCACGATGGAAATGCCCATGCCCATCGCCACGTACTGCTTGATCACTTCCCATCCACCCACTTCCAGCGCCACGGTGTAGGCAATGCGGTGGCGCTGGAATACCTGGTCGACCAGGCGGTAGGTGATCTGCCGCTTCGGCGGCAGTACCAGCGGATAGCGCGCGATGTCGGCCAGCTCCAGCTCGCCGCCGCTGGCCAGCGGATGGTCGTGCGGCGCGATCAGCACCTGTTCGAAGCGGTAGGCCGGGGCGTAGGTCAGGTCGGCCGGTACATCGGTCATCGAACCGATGGCCAGGTCGGCGGCATCCTCGCGCAGCAGGTCGGTGCCGTCAGCGCTGATCGCGTTGTGCAGGGTCAGGCGCACCTCCGGATGGTGCAGGCGGAAGCGTTCGACGATCTTCGGCAGCAGGTACAGGATGGTCGAGCTGTTGGCGGCGATGTTCAGCTCGCCCGCGTCCAGGCCGCGCACCTTGTCGCGGAAGCGCGCCTCCAGCCCGTCCAGGCTCTCCACCAGCGGCTGCGCCATCTCGTACAGCAGTTGGCCCTCGCGGCTGGGCACCAGGCGCCGCCCGCTGCGTTCGAACAATGGCACCCCCAGCTCCCGTTCCAGGGCCTGCAACTGCAGGCTGATCGCCGGCTGGCTGACGAAAAGTGCCTCAGCCGCCCGTGAGACCGAGCCCAGGCGCACCGTCTGGCAGAACGCACGCAACGGCTTGAGCCGGTCGGATTTGTAGGAAAAACGCGGACTTGGCGGGGTGCGTGTGCTCATCGTGTCACGAGTATTAGCACAACTTATGTAGAACATTGCAAAAACTGTTTTGCCAAATACTCAGGCCCGGCGGCACCGTGGAGCCGTTCCCTCACCGCTGGAGTCGCCTCATGTCCGCCGTCGCTTCCGCTGTTCCCACCCCCGCCGCGAAGGCTACCCCCGGCGTCGCCCTGGCGACCCGCGTGGCCGGCCAGGACACCCTGCTGCCGGCGCCGCTGCTGGCCCTGCTGGTGTCGCTGCACCGTGCGGTGGAACCGGGCCGGCAGGCGAGGCTGCAGGCCCGCCGTGAACGCCAGGCATTCTTCGACCAGGGCGGCCTGCCGGATTTCCGCGAGGACACCGCCGCCATCCGCAGCGGCGACTGGCGCGTGGCCCCGCTGCCGGCCGCGTTGCAGGACCGCCGCGTCGAGATTACCGGCCCGACCGACCCGAAGATGGTCATCAACGCGCTGAACTCCGGCGCCAAGGTGTTCATGGCCGACTTCGAGGATTCGACCTCGCCGACCTGGCGCAACCTGCTGGCCGGCCAGCAGTCGCTGGCGGCGGCGGTGCGCGGCGATCTGGAATACACCGCCCCCAATGGCAAGCACTACACGCTGCGCCCGTACGACGAGCAGGCGGTGCTGATCGTGCGCCCGCGGGGCTGGCACCTGGATGAAAAGCACGTGCGCATCGACGGCCAGTTCCTTGCCGGTGGCCTGTTCGACGCGGCGGTGTTCGCCTTCCACAACGCCCGCACCCTGCAGGCGAAGGATCGTGGCCCGTACTTTTACCTGCCCAAGCTGCAGAGCATGGAAGAGGCGGCGCTGTGGGAGACCGCGCTCTCGCATATCGAGGGCATGCTCGGCCTGCCGCACGGCCAGATCAAGGTGACCGTGCTGATCGAAACGCTGCCGGCGGTGTTCGAGATGGACGAGATCCTGCACGCGCTGCGTGATCGCATCGTCGGCCTGAACTGCGGGCGCTGGGACTACATCTTCTCGTACCTGAAGACCTTCCGCCGCCACGCCGACCGCGTGCTGCCCGAGCGCGGCCAGGTGACCATGACCCAGCCGTTCCTGAAGGCCTATTCGGAACTGCTGATCCAGACCTGCCACCGCCGCGGTGCGCATGCGATGGGTGGCATGGCCGCGCAGATCCCGATCAACAACGATGCCGCCGCCAACGAACAGGCGATGGCCCGGGTGCGCGCCGACAAGCTGCGCGAAGTCACCGCCGGCCATGACGGCACCTGGGTTGCGCACCCGGCGCTGATTCCGGTGGCGATGGCGATCTTCGACGAACACATGCCCGGTGCGAACCAGCACAGCGTGCTGCGCCAGGATGTGCGCGTCGGCCGCGACGAACTGATCGCACGGCCGCCGGGCACCGTCACCCGCGCCGGCTTCGAGGGCAACGTGGAAGTCTGCGTGCGCTATCTGGCGGCGTGGCTGGATGGCAACGGCTGCGTGCCGATCCATCACCTGATGGAGGACGCGGCCACCGCCGAGATCAGCCGCAGCCAGCTGTGGCAGTGGCTGCATACGCCGGGCCAGCAGCTGGACGATGGCACTGCGATCGATCTGGCGCTGCTGGATTCCACCCTCTCGCAGCTGCCGGCACGGCTGGGCGATACCGCCGTACTGCCCGGTGGTGCGCGCATCGGCGAGGCCATCGCCCTGCTCGGCGAACTGAGCCGCAGTGACGAACTGACCGATTTCCTGACCCTGCCGGCCTACGCGCGCATCGATTGACCGACTGCCGGCCCTCCTGCCGTTTCACTCCCCGCTGCACGCACGAACCGAACTGGAGAAAGACATGAGCAAGCTGCCCACTGCCGAACAGATCCAGCACGACTGGGACACCAACCCGCGCTGGGAAGGCATCCAGCGCAACTACAGCGCCGCCGACGTGGTGCGCCTGCGCGGCACCGTCCACATCGAGCATTCGCTGGCCCGCCTGGGTGCAGAGAAGCTGTGGGCGTCGCTGCATGAGCGCGAGTTCGTCAACGCGCTGGGTGCATTGACCGGCAACCAGGCCATGCAGCAGGTCAAGGCGGGCCTGAAGGCGATCTACCTGTCCGGTTGGCAGGTGGCGGCCGACGCCAACCTGGCTGGGCAGATGTATCCGGACCAGTCGCTGTACCCGGCCGATTCGGTGCCGGCGGTGGTCAAGCGCATCAACAACACCCTGCTGCGTGCCGATCAGCTGCATCATGCCGAAGGCAAGGACGACATCGACTTCCTGCAGCCGATCGTGGCCGATGCCGAGGCCGGTTTTGGCGGCGTGCTCAACGCCTTCGAACTGATGAAGGCGATGATCGAGGCCGGTGCGGCCGGCGTGCACTTCGAAGACCAGCTGGCCTCGGTGAAGAAGTGCGGGCACATGGGCGGCAAGGTGCTGGTGCCGACCCGCGAGGCCATCGAGAAGCTCAACGCCGCGCGCCTGGCTGCCGACGTGCTGGGCGTACCGACCCTGCTGGTGGCGCGCACCGATGCCGAAGCGGCTGATCTGTTGACCAGCGACATCGACGGCAACGACAAGCCGTTCACCACCGGCGAGCGCACCGTGGAAGGCTTCTACAAGACCCGCAATGGCCTGGACCAGGCGATCAGCCGCGGCCTGGCCTACGCGCCCTATGCCGATCTGGTGTGGTGCGAGACCGGCAAGCCGGACCTGGAGTTCGCCCGCAAGTTCGCCGAGGCGATCCACGCGAAGTTCCCGGGCAAGCTGCTGGCCTACAACTGCTCGCCCAGCTTCAACTGGAAGAAGAACCTGGACGACGCCACCATTGCCAAGTTCCAGCGCGAACTGGGTAGCTACGGCTACAAGTTCCAGTTCATCACCCTGGCCGGTTTCCACGCGCTGAACTACGGCATGTTCAACCTGGCCCACGGCTATGCACGCCGCCAGATGAGCGCCTTCGTGGAGCTGCAGGAAGCCGAGTTCGAAGCGGCCGAGCGCGGTTTCACGGCGGTCAAGCACCAGCGTGAAGTCGGTACCGGCTACTTTGATGCGGTGACCCAGGCGATCCAGCAGGGGCAGTCGTCGACCACCGCGCTGACCGGCTCCACCGAGGAAGAGCAGTTCCATGGCGGGCGCAGCGAACGCGCGGCGTGATGCGGTAGTGCCGGCCGCTGGCCCGCAACCACGTGATCCGTCGGGCCCCACACCACGTGCACCCTGCGCCCACCCCCGGGCCCCCCCCCCCCCCCCGGCTCTACCGAAGCCTCGAAATCTGATCAGGGTGGCCAGGGAAGGGCCAGACAACGCCGGCCGGTCGGGGGACCTGCCGGCGTTGTTGTATCGGTGCAAAGGCGCGGCGGCCGGCAGGCAGCGTCAATCAGGCGCACCCCCTTGGCCGCAACTTGGCCGAAATCCTGTGAAACCCGGCATCGGATTGATCCAGCAGGGGTTTTGCCCGGACATGGGTGACCAGAACGGGCCACCACCGATCTTCACATCACACAAGAGCGCCCTGAGGCTCAAAATGAGATAGGGCGCACACTTTAAAGCGGTGCTATGCTCCGCGGCTCACCAGGGGACGCTGGCGGCGGGTGCAGGGAATGACCGGCAGGGGTGCGGCCGAGAACAGTGATATGACGACAGGTATCGCCCGGGTGGCGATGGCCGAGATCGTGCATGCGCTGTTGTCGGATGCCGAGGTGGCATTGTTTGCCAGATTCGCCCGCCCATGCAAGCTTCATGCCGGACAGTGGCTGTTCCAGCGGGGCCACCGCGGCGAGCGCATGTATGTGATCCTCGACGGCCAGATCGAACTGGACTTCGGCGAGGACCTGGTGATCAAGACACTCGGGCAGTATGAGTTCTTCGGCGAACTGGGCCTGCTGGTTGGCGACCACCTGCGCAGCGCCAGCGCGCGCGCGCTGGTCGATTGCGATGTCCTGGAGCTGGGGCCGGCCGATTTCCACCGCTTGGTCGAATCCGATCCCGGGCTGGTGGCGTACTTCCTGCGTCGCACGATCATGCGCGTGCTGACCAACGAACAGGCCCTGATCAGCCAGCTGCGGCGCCGCAACCACGATCTGGAAACCGCGCTGGACAACCTGTACATCACCACTCATCAGCTGACCCATACCCGCGAGCTGGTGCGCACCGATGAACTGACCGGGCTGCACAACCGCCGTGGCCTCACGTTGTACCTGCAGGAGTGCCGCGAGCGTGCCGAGGGGCTGCCGCAGGCGTTGCTGCTGATTGATTGTGACCGCTTCAAGCAGATCAACGACCGCCACGGCCACCAGGCCGGCGACCGCGTGCTGCAGAGCATGGGCAACATCCTGCGCTCGATGGCCGGCGAGCATGACCTGGCCTGCCGCCTTGGCGGTGATGAGTTCTGCCTCATCCTGCGCCGCGGCAACCACGAGATCGTGCAGCACGCGGCCGAGTTCATCCTCAGCGCGGTGCATGGCCTGCTCGAACGCAGCCCCGGTACGCCGCATGTCAGCCTGGTCAGCATCGGTGCGTGCCTGCTGGCGCCGGAGGCAGGCTGGAGCGAGTGGTACGCGCGCGCGGATCGCGCGCTGTACCAGGCCAAGCGCGATGGCGGCAACTGCCTGCGCTGGGCGAATGATCCGGACGGCCAATAGGGAGAGGCAGGCGATGGACGGCGACAACGGAACGTCAGCCCCGCATAGCCCACAGCTACGCGCCCTGCTGTTCACCGATCTGTGTGATTCGCTGCAACTGGTCGAGCGGATCGGCGATGTGGCGGCCGCCAGCCTGTTCCAGGAACACGACCGCCTGGTGCTGGTCCTGCAGCAGCGCTGGAACGGCCAGCTGATCGATCGCTCCGACGGCCTGTTCATGCTGTTCGAGCGGGCCATCGATGCTTTGGGCTTCGCCCTGGACTACCAGCGCGAACTGCACGCGCTGGGCCAGCAGCGGGCGATCGAACTGCGCGCGCGTGCAGGCCTGCATGTGGGTGACGTGCTGACCTGGGAGAACAGTGCCGAGGCGGTCCGGGCCGGCGCCAAGTCGATGGAAGTGGAAGGCCTGGCCAAGCCGATGGCAGCGCGCCTGATGACGCTGGCCCGCCCTGGCCAGATCCTGTTGTCGGCGGTGGCCGAATCGCTGACCCGTCGCGCCACCGGCGCGCTGGGGGAACGGGGTGCGCGCCTGCTGTGGAAGTCGCACGGCCGTTGGCGCTTCAAGGGAATGCCGGTGGTGCAGGAAGTGATCGAAGTGGGTGAGATCGGTTCAGCGCCGTTGCGCGTGCCACGCGCCACTGCCAAGGCACGCCGTGACCTGCCGCTGTGGCGGCAGCCGCTGGTGCTGGCCGCCGAGGGCCTGGTGCTGACGGTGGCCGTGCTGGGCGGCTGGTTGCTGCTGCGGTCGGAACCGGCGATCGCGTTCGCCGAGCGGGACTGGGTGGTGCTTGGCGATGTCGACAACCTCACCGGCGACCCGATTTTCGACGACTCGATGCGGCACGCGATCCGGATCGCGCTGGAGCAGTCGCGCTACGTGAACGTGCTGTCGGAGGGCAAGATCCGCGAAAGCCTGGAAATGGCGCGGCTCTCGGGCGATACCCGGCTCAGCCGCGATACCGCGGCCAACGTGGCGGTGCGGGAGGGCGCGCGCGCCGTGCTGCTGCCGACGGTGCGGCAGAAGATCGGTGGCTACGAGCTGGCCATTGATGTCGCCGCACCCGGCACCGGCCAGGTGATCCAGACGTTCACCGCCACCACGGATCGATCCGACCAGATGGTATTCGCGGTGGACGACGTGGTCGGGCGCCTGCGTCGCGGACTGGGCGAATCGGTGGCGAGCCTGGAACAGTCGTTGCCGCTGCCGCGGGCATCGACCCAGGACCTTCGCGCACTGCGAGCGTTCGCGCTGGCCGAGAATGCACTGGGCCAGCGTCGCTTCGAGGAGGCGCGCAACCTCTATCAGGCTGCAATCGATATTGATCCCGGTTTCGCCCTGGCCTACATGGGCGTGGCCAAACTGCATGCGCGCGTCGATGAAGGGCGGCGCGCACGCGAAGCCATGCAGCACGCGCTGGACCTGCAGGATCGGTTGCCGCCACGCGAGCGCCTGTACCTGAAGGCCTGGATGGCCGAACTGGAGCCTGGTGGCTGGGCGCTGGAGCACTGGCGCACGCTGGCCAAGGTCTACCCGGATTCGTTCGCCGGGCTGTCCAACACGTCCTGGTACCTGCTGCAGGCCAACCAGTTCAGCGAGGCCGAACCCTACGCGCGTGCGGCTGCGGTGCCGCAGGATCCGCTGCGCCTGTATCCGCTGATCCACCTGGTGCGGATACAGATTGCCGCCAACCAACCGCAGCTTGCGGCCGAGACACTGGCCCAGGCACAGGTCCTGCGCGGTCGTGATGATGCCGATGAGACCGGCGTGGACGTGCTGGTCGCGCAGGGCAAGTACGCCAAGGCCGCCCAACTGCTGCCGCAGATCCGTGCCAACGATGCCCTGCAGCAGCGCATGAAGCTGCGTGCGCAGCTGCTGCTGGCGGCCACGCAGCGCGATTGCGCGGCCATGCAGCAGGCGGTACGCGATGACGCGTCGGCGCCGGCGCTGGTCGACTTCCAGGTGCAGCAGCGGCTGCAGCACGCCAGCGTGGCAGCTCTGTGCCCGAGCGCGGACCGCGCCGAGTTGCAGGCCATCGCTGCGTTGCTGCATCCGCTGCTGGAGCAGCGCGATGATCCCATGCTGCATGCCCGCGGCCTGCAATGGCTGGCTCTGGTCCATCTGGCCCAGCGACAGGGCCAGTTCGAGCTGGCCAGGCGCTGGCTGGACGAGCAGCGGCCGCTGCTGCGCAGCCTGCGCAATCCGGTCGCCGATCGCTGGCTGCGCATTGTCAGCGCCGTGGATGAACTGCAGATGCAGCGGCCCGAAGCTGCCCGCGCCCTGATCGAGCCAATGCTCGATGGCAGCGAGCCGGTGCAGGCACACGTCGTGCTGCTGCTCGCGCTGCGCGCACAGGGCAATGAAGCTGCCGTACGCCGCGAGCAGGCCTGGCTGTCCCAGCATCGCGGCCAGGCCATTGCCGAGGTCACCGCCATGCAGGTCTGGCAACCACTGAATGTGCACGACGTGTCCACGTGGGCATCGCCGGCCGCGGCCGGCGCGCCCTGATGACGGGTCAGCCGTCGATGCGCTCGCCGACCTTGCCCGCTTCGAAGCAGAACACCACGGTCATCGCCGCCACCGACCCGGACAGGTGGGCCTGCAGGCTGTCACGCACCTGGCTCAGCTCCTCGACCGAAGCCAGGGTGCCGATCTTCATGCAGTCGCTTTCGCCGACCGCACCGTCCAGCCCAATCGAGGCCAGGGCCTTGGCCGGCGAAGCGGTGAAGTGGCTGCGGAAGTCGTCGTTGCCGATCAGGTGGTCCAGCAGGGTGCTGGCGTCTGCGGCGGAAAGGCGGGGATGGGTGCTCATGGGGATCGTCCGTAGGCTGAAGTTCTCGTATCGGCCGCGACAGCCTGCCATTGAGGGCCGCGCTGCGTACGTCGCTAAAGTTGGCCGCGCTGCGGTCGTTGCTGCTATGCCGGTTGTGCGGCAGAAGGAAGGAATCCCATGCGCCTGCGCCGCTGCGCCAGCCTGATGTTCGAGCCCCGCGAGGCGATCACCCTCGACCTGCGCGCGATGCTGGCCGGCCACGCCGAGATGGACAGCCAGATCAGCTGGGTGGCCCTGGCCGCGCATCTGGACCAGCCACTGCCGGTGGACGCCGAGGAGCGCCAGCTGCTCGGCGAGCTCAGTGCGCACCGCTGGTGCGAACCGCCCGCCGATGCCTGCCCGGCCATGCTGGCCCGCCTGGTCGAGCAGGGCCTGCTGTTGACCGACCCACCGAGCGAGGTGGGGCACCAGCTGCGCGACGAGGCTTTGCGGCGCAGCCAGTGGTGGCCGCTGGCGGCGCTGGCCCATCGTCATGCGCGCTGGCAGGCCGTGGACAGCGTGGAGGACATGCGTCGGCAAGGGTTGGACACCGCTGCCGGCCTGCGCCAGCGCCTCGGGCCGCCACCGCCGGTGGTGCAGCCGATGCAGGGCGATTACCAGCCGCTGCCGCGCAGCGAAGAGGCGCCGTTCGACACACTGCTGGCGCGCCGCAGCACCTGCCGCAATTTCGATACCCAGCGCGCGCTGCCGCTGCCGTTGCTGGCCCAGGTGCTGCAGCGCACGCTGATGGCCCACGCGGTGCAGAAGGTCGAGCGCGATACCGAGTTCCTGAAGAAGAACGTGCCTTCCGGTGGCGGCCTGCATCCCACCGAAGGCTTCCTGCTGGTGCAGAACGTGGAAGGACTGGCACCGGGCCTGTACCACTACCACCCGGTGCAGCACGCCGTGCTGCCGCTGCCCTCGCCACCGCCGCAGGCACTGCCGGCCCTGGCGCGGCGGATGCTGTCCGGGCAGGCGTGGTTCGCCGATGCGCCGGCGCTGCTGGTGCTGGCGCCGCGCTATGACCGCTGCTTCTGGAAGTACCGCAACCACGCCAAGGCGCATCGTGCGGTGACGCTGGATGTCGGTCACATCTCGCAGCTGCTGTACCTGTGTGCGACCGAGCGCGGGCTGGCGGCGTTCGTGACGGCGGCCATCAACGATGCCGATGTTGATCGTGCCTTCGGTTTCGACGGCATCGGGCAGAGCGCGATGGCCATCTGCGGCCTGGGCTGGCGCAGTGCCACGCTGGACACGGCCGAATTCGATCCCGCCGGGCGGGTGGTAGCGGGCGACGACCGCTGAGCGGTCGCCACCCCAGCGTTCACGCCGCCTCGAAGTCCACCAGTACCGCGCCGTCGCCGACCTGGTCGCCGGCCTTGGCGCGGTAGCCCTTCACCGTCCCGTCGGCCGGCGCCTGCAGGGTGTGCTCCATCTTCATCGCTTCCAGCACCACCAGCGGCGTGCCGCGCTTGACCTCGGTACCGGCGGCGACCAGCGTGGCGACGATCCTGCCCGGCATCGGTGCCAGCAGGCTGCCGGCATCGGCCACGGCGTGGTCCGATTCGCCCACCGGATCATGCAGGGTGAAACGATGCTGGCCGTCAGCACCGAACAGGTACAGCTGGTCTCCGTCACGCAGCAGCTGCAGTGCCCAGCGGCGCCCGCCCAGCTGCACCACCAGCCCGCGCATATCGGCTGTGCCGACCACCTGCACGGGTGCCGCGTCATCGCACTGCACACGCCAGCCATCGGCCTGCGCCCACACCTTCAGCGTGTGCCGGCGTTCGCCCTGCTGCAGCGGCAGCACGCGCGGCGCGGGCGCGCCAAGGCGCCAGCCGTCCTGTGACTGCCACGGCGAATGCGGATCGCGCGCGTCGGTGCTGGCGGGTGCCGTGCTTGCCACTGCGGCCACGGCGGCCAGCAGCCACAGGTCCGCACCCGCGTCGACGACGGCACTCAATGCCGCCTGCTCGCGCTCGATCAGCGCGGTATCCAGCTTGGCGTGGGTAAACGAATCGGTGTTCACCAGGCGGCGCAGGAAACCGGCATTGGTGGTCACGCCCACCACCTGGCAGTCGGCCAGTGCCTGGCTCATGCGGCGCAGCGCGGCGTCGCGGTCCACGTCCCAGACGATCAGCTTGGCGATCATCGGATCGTAGTACGGGGTGATGCTGTCGCCTTCCTCGACGCCGGTATCCACGCGCACATGGGCCGACGGCGCCGGCAGGCGCAGGCGGCGCAGGGTGCCGGTGGACGGCAGGAAGCCTCGATCGGCATCCTCGGCATACAGCCGCGCTTCGATCGCGTGGCCGTGGATGGCCAGCTGCTCCTGGCGCAGCGGCAGCGGCAAGCCCGAGGCCACGCGCAGCTGCCATTCCACCAGGTCGGTGCCGGTGATGTACTCGGTCACCGGGTGCTCGACCTGCAGGCGGGTGTTCATTTCCATGAAGTGGAAATCGCCGTCCGGGCCGGCGATGAACTCCACCGTGCCCGCACCTTCATAGCCCACCGCGCGCGCGGCATCGACCGCCGCCTTGCCCATCGCAGCACGACGTTCCGCGCTCATGCCCGGGGCCGGCGCTTCTTCCAGCACCTTCTGGTGGCGGCGCTGCACCGAGCAGTCGCGCTCGAACAGGTACACCGCGTCACCGTGGCTGTCGCCGAACACCTGGATCTCGATATGGCGCGGGCGCTCGACGTACTTCTCGACCAGCACGTGGTCATTGCCGAACGCCGAGGCCGCCTCGCGCTGGCAGCTGGCCAGCGCATCGACGAAGTCCTCGCTGCGCTCGACCTTGCGCATGCCCTTGCCACCGCCACCGGCGCTGGCCTTGATCAGCACCGGGTAACCGATGGCGTCGGCCTGTTCGCGCAGGAAGGACGGTTCCTGCTGGTCGCCGTGGTAGCCCGGAGTCAGCGGCACGCCGGCTTTCGCCATCAATGCCTTGGCCGCGCTCTTGTCGCCCATCGCGCGGATGGCGCTGGCCGGCGGCCCGATGAAGGTGATGCCGGCGGCGGCGCAGGCATCGGCGAAGTCGGCATTCTCTGACAGGAAGCCGTAACCGGGGTGGATCGCCTGCGCGCCGGTCAGGCGTGCGGCGTCGAGCAGGGCATCGCCGCGCAGGTAACTTTCACGTGCAGCGGCCGGACCGATGTGGATGGCTTCGTCGGCCAGGCGCACGTGGCGCGCGTTGCGGTCGGCATCGGAATATACCGCCACGGTGGCGATGCCGAGGCGGCGGCAGGTGGCGATGACGCGGCAGGCGATTTCGCCGCGATTGGCGATCAGGACTTTGGTGAACATGGCAACGGGCTTCATGGGAGCGTGCTCGGTCATGGCACGGGTTACATGCGGAACACGCCGAAGCGCGTCTGCTGCGGGGCGGCGTTGAGGCTGGCCGACAGCGCCAGGGCCAGTACCCGGCGGGTGTCGGCCGGATCGATCACGCCGTCGTCCCACAGGCGCGCGCTGGCGTAGTACGGGTGGCCCTGCTGCTCGAACTGCTCGCGGATCGGTGCCTTGAACGCGTCTTCCTCCGCCGCCGGCCACTGGCCGCCCTTGGCCTCGATGCCATCGCGCTTGACCGTGGCCAGCACGCTGGCGGCCTGCTCGCCGCCCATCACGCCGATGCGCGCGTTCGGCCACATCCACAGGAAGTTGGGCGAGTACGCACGGCCGCACATGCCGTAGTTGCCGGCACCGAACGAGCCGCCGATGACCACGGTGAACTTGGGAACCCTGGCGCAGGCCACCGCCAATACCAGCTTGGCGCCGTCCTTGGCGATGCCGCCCTGTTCGTACTTGCGGCCGACCATGAAGCCAGTGATGTTCTGCAGGAACACCAGCGGGATGTTGCGCTGGGTGCACAGCTCGATGAAGTGCGCGCCCTTCAGTGCCGACTCGGAGAACAGGATGCCGTTGTTGGCGATGATGCCGATCGGGTAGCCGTTCAGATGCGCGAAGCCGGTAACCAGTGTTGCGCCATAGCGCGGCTTGAACTCGTCAAAGCGCGAGCCATCGACCAGGCGTGCGATCACTTCGCGCACGTCGTAGGGCTTGCGCGTATCGGCGGGAATCACCCCATACAGTTCATGCGCCGGCAGCAGTGGTTCCTCGGAAGGCTGTACCGCCATCGCCGGTTCCGGCTTGCGCCAGTTCAGCTGGGCGATGATTGCGCGCACCCGTGCCAGCGCCTGCAGATCGTTGTCGGCCATGTGGTCGGCCACGCCGGAGATGCGCGTGTGCACGTCGGCACCGCCCAGTTCCTCGGCCGTCACCACTTCACCGGTGGCCGCCTTCACCAGCGGCGGGCCGCCGAGGAAGATCGTGCCCTGCTCGCGCACGATCACCGTCTCGTCGCTCATCGCCGGCACATACGCACCACCGGCGGTGCAGCTGCCCATCACGCAGGCGATCTGCGGAATGCCCTGCGCCGACAGGTTGGCCTGGTTGTAGAAGATCCGGCCGAAATGATCGCGGTCGGGGAAGACTTCGTCCTGCAGTGGCAGGAACGCGCCACCGGAATCGACCAGGTAGATGCACGGCAGGTGGTTCTGTTCGGCGATCTCCTGCGCGCGCAGGTGCTTCTTCACCGTCATCGGGTAGTAGGTGCCGCCCTTGACCGTGGCATCGTTGGCCACGATCACGCATTCCACGCCGCTCACGCGGCCGATGCCGGCCACTACGCCAGCGGCCGGCACGGCGTCTTCGTACATGCCGTGCGCGGCCAGCGGCGCGATTTCCAGGAAGGCGCTGCCGGGGTCGAGCAGGGCGTCGATGCGGTCACGCACCAGCAGCTTGCCGCGCGCGGTGTGCTTGGCGCGTGCGGCTTCGCTGCCACCCAGCGCGGTGCGCGCGAGGGTGGCATGCAGGTCGTCGACCACGGCCTGCATCGCCGCGCGGTTGCTTTCAAACGTTTCGCTGCCCGGTTGCAGCTGGCTGTTCAGGACGGTCATCGCGTTGGCCTTACAGGGTGCGCTGGAACAGTTCGCGGCCGATCAGCATGCGGCGGATCTCCGAAGTGCCGGCGCCGATTTCATACAGCTTGGCGTCGCGCCACAAGCGGCCGGTCGGGTATTCGTTGATGTAGCCGTTGCCGCCGAGGATCTGGATCGCCTGGCCGGTCAGCCAGGTGGCCTTCTCGGCGGCGTACAGGATGGCACCGGCGGCGTCCTGGCGGGTGGTGCGGCCCTGGTCGCAGGCGCGTGCCACGGCATAGACATACGCGCGGCAGGCACCCAGGCCCACGTACATGTCGGCGATCTTGGCCTGGATCAGCTGGAAGCTGCCGATCGGCTCGCCGAACTGGTGGCGCTCGTGCACGTACGGCATCACCACGTCCATGGCCGCGGCCATCAGGCCCAGCGGGCCACCGGACAGCACCACGCGCTCGTAGTCCAGGCCGGACATCAGCACGCGCACGCCACCGCCAACCTGGCCCAGCACGTTCTCTTCGGGAATCTCGCAGTCCTGGAACACCAGCTCGCAGGTGGGCGAAGAACGCATGCCCAGCTTGTCCAGCTTCTGCGCGGTGGAAAAGCCCTTCATGCCCTTCTCGACCAGGAACGCGGTGATGCCCTTGGCGCCGGCCTCCATGTCGGTCTTGGCATAGACCACCAGCACGTCAGCATCCGGGCCGTTGGTGATCCACATCTTGTTGCCGTTGAGCACGTAGCGGTCGCCGCGCTTGTCGGCGCGCAGCTTCATCGACACCACGTCCGAACCGGCCCCCGGCTCGCTCATCGCCAGCGCACCGACCAGGCTGCCATTGCAGAGGCCGGGCAGGAAGCGCTGCTTCTGTTCTTCGTTGCCGTTCTTGCGCAGCTGGTTCACGCACAGGTTGGAGTGCGCGCCATAGGACAGGCCGATGCCACCGGAAGCGCGCGAGATTTCTTCCATCGCCACCACGTGGGCCAGGTAGCCCATGCCGGTACCACCGTATGCTTCTTCCACGGTGAGGCCGAGCAGGCCCTGTTCGCCCAGCTTCGGCCACAGAGCCAGCGGGAACTGGTTGCTGGCATCGGCCTCGGCGGCCAGCGGCGCGACCTCGGCGGCGGCAAAATGGGCCACGCTCTGGCGCAGCAGGTCGATGTCTTCGCCAAGGTCGAAGTTCAGGGATGGCACGTGCATTGTGGTGGCTCCACGACGGGATGGCAGGAAATGGACGCACCCGGCGGGGGAGCGGGCGGCGGTCTGCAGGACCGCTGCCCGCACGGGCGATTGGACCCCAGCGTAGCGGGGTTCGGATAAGAAGTGAATACAAATTCAAAAATTGAAACCAGAATCAAAACATGGCCTACAAACGCTCTGCACTGATGGAAGAACGCCTGGCCGGGGCCCGTGAACGGATCCTGCTGGCCACCCGTGAACTGGTCGCCACTGGCGGCTGGCGCAATGCCCCGGTGACCGCCGTGGCGACCCTGGCGGGGGTGTCCACCGGCCTGATCTACCGGCACTTCCCGTCCAAGGCCGAGTTGTTCGTGGAGGTGCTCAACGCCGCGGTGGCCCACGAGGTGGCGATCATGGAGCGCATCGCCAGTGGCCCGGAGGCGGCCAGCGAGCGCCTGCGGCTGGCGATCACCGCCTTCGTACGCCGTGCCCTGGCTGGGCCGGGGCTGGCGCACGCCTTCATCGTCGAACCGGTCGACCCGGACGTGGAAGCCGAGCGCATGCGCGGTCGTCGCGCCTTCGGCGACGTGTTCCTGCGGCTGGTGGAGGAGGGCGTGGCGGCCGGTGAGCTGCCTGCGCAGGACGCGCATGTGGCCGCTGCGTGCCTGGTCGGCGCCTTCACCGAGGCGATGGTCGGCCCGACCGCGCCAAGCCGCGAAGCACACCGCGACGAAGATGCACTGGTGAACGCAATCTGCAGCTTCTGCCTGCGCGCGATCGGTGCCCCGGCAATTCGGTAGCGCCGGGCCATGCCCGGCGGCTGTTGCCATCCTCGACCGTTGTTGCCGCGCTTCGCGCTCGCCGGGCACGGCCCGGCGCTACCCGCATGCGGCCACGGCCGCATGCTGCGCCGCACCAGCATGATGCCTGTTGTCGCACGCATAGCGCGTTCTATACTCGGCCCATCACGCAGTCGCTCAGCCGTGGTCCAACGACTATCAGCCAGGGGTAACGAAGAGTGCGGAATTACGATCTGGAGTTCCTGAAACGCTTCTCCATGGTGATCGCGCTGCTGGCGACCATCACCCTCGGCCTCATCCTCCTTGCCGCCTACATCCACACCCGGATTCCACCCGAAGTATCGCCGACCGCGGCCAAGCGCACCGAACAGCGCATTTCGCCCACCGGCGCGGTCTATGCCGGCAGCACCGGCGCCGCCGCGCAGGCTGCGGCCAAGGCCGCCGCGCTGGCCAAGGCTGCTTCGCAGGTGGCTTACGGCGGCACCAAGGATGGCAAGGTGATCTTCGACAACCTGTGCACCGCCTGCCATACCACCGGCGTGGGCATGGCACCGACGCTGGACCACTCGCATTGGGACAAGCGCATCGCGCAGGGCAAGGACACCCTCTACAAGCACGCCATCGAGGGCTATACCGGCCCGGATGGCGGCATCATGCCGCCCAAGGGTGGCAACCCGGCCCTGACCGAAGAACAGATCCACGCCACCGTGGACTGGATGCTGGGCAACCTGAAATAGCCGCCGCAACACGCGGCCTGCTGTAGAGCCGAGCCCACGCTCGGCTGCTCTGCGCACGGTGTGGCCAGGCGCAGCCGAGCGTGGGCTCGGCTCTACCACCTACTAAGCTTTGCCCACCGAGGCCTGATTGCCCCTGTGCCCCCGCCGCGCAGGCGGATCTCCGCATTTCAGGGTTAGTCTGTGCGCCCTCTTCACTGGAATCGCCCGTCGATGCGCCGCCGTTCCCTTGCTCTTGCCCTGTCCCTGCTGCTGCCGGCCAGCGCCTTTGCCCAGGCCCAGCCGCAGGCCGCATCAGCTACGACGCCCGCTGTCGCGCGCAGCAGCGCCACCGTGGTGCTGACCGCCGCACCGGCCGACTGGCGCGCGCTGGATGGCCAGCGCGTGCGCATCGCCGCACCGCTGACCCTGGCCGGTACCGATGGCCTGGAGCGCTTCGGCCAGCTCACCGTGGCCTTCGACGGCCGCCTCTGGCAGCCGACCGAAGTGGCTGCGCCTGGCACCGCCGGCTACGAGCAGGTGATGGCCGACAACCAGCGTCGCCGGCTGGTACTGGAAAATGGCAGTGACGCCCGCGACCGCGCAAGCGTGCCCTACCTGCCGGGCAACCCGGTGCTGCGCACCGGCATGCAGCTGCGCAACGTGGAGGGCATCGTGCGCGTGGATGCGCAGGGCCATCCGCGCCTGCAGGTCGAGGGAGCGCTGAAGCTGCCGGAGCTGAAGCGCCCGGCGGTGCCGACCGTGCCGGGCAGCCTGCATGTGGCGGCCTTCAACCTGGAGAACTTCTTCAATGGTGACGGCCAGGGCGGTGGCTTCCCGACCCTGCGCGGCGCGCGCACCCTGGACGAGCACAAGGCGCAGCTCGCCAAGCTGGTCACCACGGTCAACGCCTTGGGCGCCGATGTCGCTGCGCTGATGGAACTGGAGAACGACGGCTACGGCCCGCAGTCGGCCATCGCCGAACTGGTCGATGCGCTCAACCGCGACCGTGGCGCGCAGGGCGACTGGCGCTTCGTCGATGCCGGCAACGGCCCCGGCGACAATCCGATCCGGGTTGGCATCATCTACCGCAGCAGCCGCCTGCAGCCGCTGGGCAAGCCGGCCACGCTGACCGGTGGTCCGTTCGTCGAACACAGCCGCGTGCCGCTGGCGCAGGCCTTCCAGGGCAAGCAGGGCGCGCCGTTCGTGGTGGTTGCCAACCACTTCAAGTCGAAGGGCTGCCGCGACGCCGCCGGTGCCGACGCCGACCGCAACGACAACCAGGGCTGCTGGAACGCGACCCGCGTGACCTCGGCGCAGCAGCTGCATGCCTGGCTGCAGACCGACCCGACCGGTACCGGTGCCAGGGACGCGGTGCTGCTGGGCGATTTCAATGCCTACGCGATGGAAGACCCGATCCGCACCCTGCGTGACCTGGGCTGGCAGGACGCATTCAAGGTCGCCAAGGTCGAGCATCCCTACAGCTACGTCTACAACGGCTATACCGGCCGCCTCGACCATGCACTGCTGAGCCCGGGCATGGCCAAGCGCCTGCGCGGTGCCGCCGAATGGCACAGCAATGCCGACGAGCAGGACGCCAGCGGCTACCAGGGCCGCAACGTGCAGGGCCCGTGGCGCAGCTCCGACCACGACCCGCTGCTGCTGGGTTTCGACAGATAGGGTTCGCCGGGGATCTGCTCTGGTAGGGACCTTGATCGGCACGGATGCCGCCTTTGCTTTTGATCTACCAGTCCGCCTTCCAGCGAGCCGAGCATCGCAAGTGGATCAGGGGCGAAGAGGCGCCGATGTCTGAGCGCAGCGAGTTCGGCGCCGTCCCCTGGTTCACCGAGAAGCGCAGGGAACCGGTGCACAGCACCGGCTCGCGGCTGGCGGCGCGTTTCTTTTGGTTACTTTTCTTTTCGCGCGAAAAGAAAAGCGACATCCCACCGCGGGCGCGGAAATGGCCCGCCGCAACCAACGCTCACCCCCAGGCGATCAGTCCGATCGCCAGCACCGCCAGTGCCAGGCCGGCGCGGTTCCACTTCGTGGTGGCCTCGCCGAAGGCGAACACACCCACCAGCGCGCCCAAGACCACCACCCCGATGTTCATGCCGGCGAACACGGTAGCCGGGCTGTCCGGCATCGCTTGGTGCGCCTGCACATAGAAAAGGATGTTGCCGCCATTGAGCAGGCCCAGCAGTGCACCCGCGCCGAGGTTGCGCCAGGCCAGCCGGCTGCAGCCACTGAAATGCCGCCACAGCTGCAACGCAAGCATCAGCACGAAGGCCACGCTGAAGCTGGCCAGCACCGCCGCCATCGACGGTGTGCCCGACAGCGCCACCTGCTTGAGCAGCACGTCCACCACCGCGAACCCGGCCCAGACGCCCAGCAGCCAGCCCCAGGCACCGGGCGAGGACGCTACGGTCGGGCCGCGCGGACGCAGGCTGATGGCCACCATCGCCAGCAGGCCCAGGGCGAGCCCAGCCAGCTTCCACGGCGTGGCGGTCTGGCCGAAGAACAGGAAGGCCGCCGCCAATGACAGCAGCAGCGACAGCCGCTGCGCCACGTCGCTGCGGACGATGCCGGCCACCGCCACCGCGCGGCCCAGCACCAGGAAGATCGACGGCAGCACCACCGCCAGCGCCAGCAATGACAGCCACGGCGCATGCGGCGCGCGCAGCGCATCCAGCGGCGGCTGCAGCACCACCGCGGTGAGCGTTGCCGCCACCAGATAGTTCCAGGTGACCATCTGCGCGACATCCAGCTGGCGGCATCCAGCCACCTTCAACACCACCGAAACCAGCACGCTGCACATCACGGCCAAAGACAGGTAGAGCATGGGGCGGGCACAGGGCAGGGGCGGGGGACGGTATCATGGTGCCATGCACAAGCCCTCGTTCCCCGTCGCCCCCGGCGAAACCGCCTGTCTCCAACTGGATGGCCCGGCCGGCCCGCTGGAAGTGGTCGTCGACCTGCCCAAGGCCGATGTACCGGTGCAGCCGATCGTGGCCATCGTCTGCCATCCGCTGTCCACCGAGGGTGGCACCCTGCACAACAAGGTGGTCACCATGACCGCCACCACCCTGCGCGAGCTGGGCATCGCCACGGTGCGCTTCAATTTCCGCAGCGTCGGCGCTTCGGCTGGTACCTTCGACGGCGGCGTGGGCGAGCAGGATGACCTGAAGGCGGTCGCCGCCTGGGTGCGCAGCCAGCGCCCGCACGACCGGCTGTGGCTGGCCGGTTTCAGCTTCGGTTCGTTCGTGTCGCTGAAGGCGGCTGCCGCGCTGCAGCCGGAGGCGCTGATCTCGATCGCGCCACCGGCCGGTCGCTGGGATTTCGACGGTATCGCACCGCCGGCCCGCTGGCTGGTGATCCAGGGCGAGCAGGACGAGATCGTCGACCCGCAGGCCGTCTACCAGTGGCTGGACACGCTGGACTTCCCGCATGAGCTGGTGCGCATGCCCGAGACCAGCCACTTCTTCCACCGCAAGCTGATCGACCTGCGTGGCGCGCTGACCCACGGCGTGAAGCATTGGTTGGGCGCGGCGGCATGAGTGCAACCGAGTTGACCCCGTCGCAGCGGTACGCGGAAGGGGTCGCCCGTGGTGACTGGCAGGACGACCCGGCCCAGCATGCAGCGCTGGCCGAGCTGGACCGCATCCACCTGGGCCTGCTGGACAGTGCCGAGGACGGCTGGCTGGACCGCCTGTCCTCGTTCTGGAAGAAGCCCGAGCCGGTCAAGGGCCTGTACTTCTGGGGCGGCGTCGGCCGCGGCAAGACCTTCCTGGTCGACCTGTTCTACGACGGGCTGCCGATCAAGCAGAAGTACCGCACCCACTTCCACCGCTTCATGCGCAGCGTCCACGAGCGCCTGCGCGAGCACCAGGGCCAGAGCGACCCGCTGGCGAAGATCGCCCAGGAATGGCGCAGCAACCTGCGCGTGCTGGTGCTGGACGAGTTCTTCGTCACCGACATCGGCGATGCGATGCTGCTGGCGCGGCTGCTGGAGCGCCTGTTCGCCGAGGGCGTGACCCTGGTCACCACCTCCAACACCGCAGTGGAGAACCTGTACCTCAACGGCCTGCAGCGCGAGAGCTTCCTGCCGGCCATTGCCCTGCTGCAGCGCTTCTGCGTCGAGCTGTACGCCGAAGGTACCGAGGATTACCGCATGCGCGCGCTGACCCGCTCGCCGGTATACCGCGCACCGCTGGCGGCCGACAGCGATGAGTGGCTGGCCACGCGCTGGAGCGAGCTGAGCGGCGGCCAGCCGGCCAAGCCCGGCAACATCGAGATCGAGGGCCGCAAGATTCCGGTGCGCGGCCGTGGCAAGAGCATCGCTTGGTTCGATTTCGCCGCGCTGTGCGAAGGCCCGCGCGGGCCCTCGGACTACATCGAGATCGCGCACGAGTTCAACACGGTGCTGCTGGGCGGCATTCCCGCCTTCGACCGCCTGAACGAAGATGCCGCGCGCCGCTTCGTCAACCTGATCGACGAGCTGTACGACCGCCACGTCAACCTGGTCTGCACCGCCAGCACCTCGCCGATCGAGCTGTACACCGGCCAGCGCCTGCAGGGCGCCTTCGAGCGTACCGCCTCGCGCCTGATCGAAATGCAGAGCGCCGAGTACCTGGGTACCCCGCACCGGGCGTGAGCGACGCTGCGGGCGTGCATTGCCGGCCGGCGGCCGGCACGACCACCCCGGAATTCCGGTAGTGCCGGCCGCTGGCCGGCAATGATTCGGGGGGGAGGGCGAAACGGCGTTACCTGCGGCCGCTCCTCCGGCCCGGCCGACACATGCGGCCTCGAGTCGCTGCCCGGCGGGTGATCCCCGACGTCCACCGCATTCCCACCGGCTGCCCACCACCTATCCACAGGGTTGTCCCTAGCCAGCTTCATCACTGTCATGTGAAGCTGTCATTGTTCCGTTTCTGCGGTGCGTTGTGCCACCGCAGTGACGCCTTTCGGGCTTGACTGCGCAGCCCGTTCCGGCGGGTCTGAAGCGTCTGATCAGGGCGCCGATGGCACGATCCTTGCGGCGCAAGGGATTGCCGAATTTCACTACATTTGGCGTTGACGGACCCCATTACCCCCACTATCTTGTGGCCGTCGGTCGCAGCAACCCCAGGTCTGGGGGTGGCAGCAGCACCCATCCGCGATCGTCAACGGCAGTGGCAGGCGCAGGGTCTCATCCTCTGCGACGCCGTCCTGCCATCCTGGGCCGTCATGTCCCGGGCTGCGTCACCCCGATGCATCGAGCACCCCCAAATCACGCCAAGAGGACATACGCCGTGAGCACCGAATCCAGCGCCACCATCGAGAAGGAAAGCGAATTCCTGTTGACGTCGCCGCCGACGGCCAACGCGATGAGTGTGACCAAGCGCAACGGGACCACCGAGCTGGTGGACCTGAACAAGATCGTGCGCGCGGTGCAGCGTTCCTCCGAAGGCCTGCACGCCGTCGATCCGATGCGCGTGGCCACCCGCACCATTTCCGGCCTGTACAACGGCGCCACCACCCGCGAGCTGGACGAGCTGTCCATCCGCACCGCCGCCCTGCTGATCGGTGAAGAGCCCGAGTACGGCCGCCTCGCTGCGCGCCTGCTGGCCAACTACATTGCCAAGGAAGTCTCGGGCCAGGAAATCTACGCCTTCTCGCAGTCGGTCAGCCGTGGCCATGAAGTCGGCCTGATCAACGACCGCCTGCTGAACTTCGTGCAGACCAATGCACGCAAGCTCAACGACGCCATCGACATCTCGCTGGACCTGAACTTCGATTACTTCGGCCTGCGTACCCTGTATGACCGTTACCTGCTGCGCCACCCGCACACCCGCAAGGTGATCGAGACCCCGCAGCAGTTCTTCCTGCGCATCGCCAGTGCGCTCAGCGAGGACGTGTCCGAGACCCTGGCGCTGTACAAGCGCATGGGCAACCTGGACTACCTGCCGTCCAGCCCGACCCTGTTCAATTCCGGCACCACCCACGAACAGCTGTCCTCGTGCTTCCTGCTGGATTCGCCGCAGGACTCGCTGGAGTCGATCTACGCCAAGTACGGCGACATCGCCCAGCTGTCGAAGTTCTCCGGCGGCATCGGCGTCAGCTACACCCGCGTGCGTTCGCGTGGTTCGCTCATCAAGTCGACCAACGGCCACTCCAACGGCATCGTGCCGTGGCTGAAGACCATGGATTCGTCCGTGGCCGCGGTGAACCAGGGCGGCAAGCGCAAGGGCGCAGCCTGCGTGTACCTGGAAACCTGGCACGCCGATATCGAGGACTTCCTCGAACTGCGTGACAACACCGGTGACGAAGCCCGCCGTGCGCACAACCTGAACCTGGCCAACTGGGTACCGGACCTGTTCATGAAGCGCGTCGAGGCCGACCAGGAATGGTCGCTGTTCGATCCGCGCGTGGTGCCGGAGTTCACCGACCTGTTCGGCGAAGCCTTCGAGGCCGCCTACCTGCAGGCCGAAGCCCAAGGCAAGGCCAACCGCACCATCCCAGCGCGCAAGCTGTACGCCCGCATGATGCGTACGCTGGCCGAGACCGGCAACGGCTGGATGACCTTCAAGGACAAGTGCAACCGCGCAAGCAACCAGACCCTGCGTCCGGGCAACGTGATCCACCTGTCCAACCTGTGCACGGAAATCCTGGAAGTCACCTCCAACGATGAAACCGCAGTGTGCAACCTGGGTTCGATCAACCTGGGCAACCACTTCGACGAGCACAACGAGTTCGACTTCGAGAAGCTGGCCGAGACCGTGCGCCTGGCCGTGCGCCAGCTCGACCGCGTCATTGACCTGAACTTCTACCCGATCGAAACCGCCCGCCGCGCCAACCTGCGCTGGCGTCCGGTCGGCCTGGGCTGCATGGGCCTGCAGGATGTGTTCTTCCGCAAGCGCCTGCCGTTCGACAGCGCCGAGGCCCGCGCCCTGTCGAAGAAGATTGCCGAAGCGATCTACTTCCACGCGCTGGAAACCTCCTGCGAGCTGGCCCAGGAACGCGGCAAGCACCCGTCGTTCAACGACACCCGTGCCGCCAGTGGCGAACTGCAGTTCGATGCCTGGAACGTGGTGCCGGAAGACACTGCGCGCTGGGATGCCCTGCGTGAGCGCATCAAGGAACACGGCCTGCGCAATTCGCTGATGATCGCGATCGCGCCGACCGCGACCATCGCCTCGATCGCCGGCTGCTACGAGTGCGTAGAGCCGCAGGTGTCCAACCTGTTCAAGCGCGAGACCCTGTCCGGTGACTTCCTGCAGGTCAACCGCTACCTGGTGAACGAGCTGAAGAAGCTGGGCCTGTGGACGCCGGAAATGCGCGATGCCATCAAGCTGGCCGAAGGCTCCATCGCGGGTCTGCCACAGATCCCGGAAACGCTGCGCGAGGTCTATCGCACCGCGTGGGAACTGCCGATGCGTTCGCTGATCGACATGGCCGCCGAACGTGGCGCCTTCATCGACCAGTCGGCCTCGCTCAACCTGTTCATGGAAAGCCCGAACATCGGCGCGATGTCCTCCATGTACATGTACGCCTGGAAGCAGGGCATCAAGACCACCTACTACCTGCGTTCGCGCCCGGCCACCAAGATCGCCAAGACCACGGTGAGCAGCGCGGCCCCGGCCAAGGTGTTCAGCCCGGACGAAGCCATCGCCTGCTCGCTGGAAAACCCGGAAGCCTGCGAGGCCTGCCAGTAACACACCGCGCGGTGGGTGCCGACCGTTGGTCGGCACTCGAGCACCTCGCACCTGTAGAGCCGAGCCACGCTCGGCCGCAGCACGGAAACACCCAGGTAGCGCCGGGCCACGCCCGGCGTTTTGACCCGAGAAGACAAGGAAACACCCATGGCCGACAAGCCCAAGCAGATGCTGCTCGATCCCGGTTTTGAACTGACCCTGCGCCCGATGCGCTACCCGCAGTTCTATGACATGTACCGGAACGCGATCAAAAACACCTGGACGGTGGAAGAGATCAATTTCCAGATCGACATCACCGACCTGCACAGCAAGATGTCGCCGGGTGAGCGCCACCTGATCCACCGCCTGGTCGCGTTCTTCGCCACCGGCGACTCGATCGTGTCCAACAACCTGGTGCTGAACCTGTACCAGCACCTCAATGCGCCGGAAGCGCGCATGTACCTGTCGCGCCAGTTGTATGAAGAAGCGCTGCACGTGCAGTTCTACCTGACCCTGCTGGACAACTACCTGCCGGACCCGGAAGAGCGCGCCAAGGCGTTCTCGGCGGTGGAGAACATCGACTCGATCAAGAAGAAAGCCGATTTCTGCTTCAAGTGGATCGACTCGATCCAGGACCTGACCCGCATCGAGACCCGCGAGCAGCGCCGCCAGTTCCTGCTCAACCAGATCTGCTTTGCCGCCTGCATCGAAGGCCTGTTCTTCTTCGCTGCGTTCGCCTACGTGTACTACTTCCGGTCGCGCGGCCTACTGCCGGGTCTGGCCTCGGGCACCAACTGGGTGTTCCGCGACGAAAGCGCGCACATGGAGTTCGCGTTCGAGTCGGTGCGCGTGGTGCGCGAGGAAGAGCCGGACCTGTTCGACGAAGAGATGAAGCAGCAGGTCTACGACATGCTGGCCGAAGCCATTGAATGCGAAGTGCAGTTCGCCGAGGACGTGCTGTCCGGCGGCGTGGCCGGCATCTCCACCCGTGACATGCGCCAGTACCTGCAGCACTGTGCCGACCAGCACTTCGCCAAACTGGGCATGGAAAAGAAGTACAACGTGCGCAACCCGCTGCCGTTCATGGAACTGCAGGACGTGCAGGAACTGACCAACTTCTTCGAACGCCGCGTCTCGGCCTACCAGGTCGGCGTGCAGGGCGAAGTCGCCTTCGACATGAACTTCTGATCGAACCGGCCCGGCCTGTCGCAACGAAAAACCCCGGCCAATGCCGGGGTTTTTTGTTGCGCGCCTGCTTTTGTAGAGTCGGGGCCAGCGGGGGCGGGGGTTGCGAAAAAATGGCCGCGGGGGCGGCGCGTATGGTAGCGTCGCCCCATGCGCGACTTTCTGGCCAACAGCAGTCGCGCATGCCTCGACTCTACAAAAGCAGGCGCGCAACAAAAAACCCCGGCATTGGCCGGGGTTTTTCGTTGCGACAGGCCGGGCCGGTTC
>NZ_JAZKVY010000059.1:0-341 GCF_036624925.1 Stenotrophomonas sp. A3_2 | reverse complement strand
CGCCCGTGGCCTGCAATCCGAGCTCGGCCGGATGCTCGACCCGATTGCCGACAAGCTGCTCGTGGGCGCGGCGCTCATGCTGCTGGCCGCCACCGGCCGGCTTCCGGCTGGCGCGCTCTATCCGGCGCTCGTCATCCTGTGCCGCGAAATCCTGGTGAGCGGGCTGCGCGAATATCTCGCCGGGCTGTCGGTCGGCCTGCCGGTGACGCAGCTCGCGAAGTGGAAGACCGGGATGCAGATGACGGCGCTCGGCCTGCTCCTGGCCGGCGCGCCCGGGGCGCGGCTCGCGGGCCTGGGCGCGCTGCGGCTGGAGGCGGTGGGCGGCGCCCTGCTCTGGGTCG
>NZ_JAZKVY010000058.1:0-378 GCF_036624925.1 Stenotrophomonas sp. A3_2 | reverse complement strand
CATGCAGCGTCTCCGGTAGAGCGGTCGGGGTAAGGTACCTCAGCTTCCTGCAGAGCCGGGGCACGCGCGGCGGGGGTGGGCGGGAGGCCCCCCGCCTGGGCCCGCGCCACACCCCGGCGGGGGCCGCCCCCCCCCGGCGGGCGGCCCGCGCCCCGGCCCGGGCCCCCCCCCACACCCCCGCGCCCCCGCCCCCGGCTCTGCAGGAAGCTGAGGTACCTTACCCCGACCGCTCTACCGGAGACGCTGCATGACGCCCCGCTACGTGCTGGCCATCGACCAGGGCACCACCAGTTCGCGCGCGATCCTGTTCGACCGTGCCGGCGACATCGTCGGCAGTGCACAGCGCGAATTCGCACAGATCTTCCCCCAGCCCGGCTG
>NZ_JAZKVY010000057.1:0-365 GCF_036624925.1 Stenotrophomonas sp. A3_2 | reverse complement strand
CGCGCGAGACGCTGGCCGAGGCGATCATCGGCGGCATCGGCGCCGGAGTTGCCGACCTGCTGGTGATGGCGGATGGCCTGCTCGGGGGCGAAACCCGGCTGCTCGCCCCGCCCCGCGCCACCGGCTGGCACTACGCCCTGGTGCGCGCGGAGGCGGCGCGCCCCGATCCGGTGGTGGAGCGTTTCGCCGCCTGGCTCAGCGCCGAGGTCGAGAAGACGTCGCGCGGCCTGGCGGCGCTGCCGCCTCCCGCGGAGACCATTTGAAACCGGCGCCAGACCGCTCGTTTTCTATCGGTCCGCACGGCGGATCTTTATCGGAAAACCCAGGGACTCTTCTTTTTCTGAAGAAAAAGAAGCAAAAAGACT
>NZ_JAZKVY010000007.1:0-316 GCF_036624925.1 Stenotrophomonas sp. A3_2 | reverse complement strand
GGTGCGTCCGTTCTCGCTTGGCCTGCGACTGTTCGTCGCGATGATGGCCGGCCACGTCCTGCTTGAAGTGCTGTCGAGCTTCGTCATCAGCGGCGGCAACGCGGGCCCCTTGCTCTTCGCCGTCGCCGGGCTGCCCAGCTTTGCGCTGATGGTGGGGATCTGCGCGCTGGAATTGCTGGTTGCCGGCATCCAGGCCTATGTCTTCGCGCTGTTGACCTGCGTCTATCTGAACGACGCGGAAAACCTTCACTGACCGTCACCCATCACACATTTACCAGAGGGAGTTTTTGAAATGGACGCAGAAGCTGCAAAGCTG
>NZ_JAZKVY010000056.1:0-310 GCF_036624925.1 Stenotrophomonas sp. A3_2 | reverse complement strand
TCGGAGCGGAACCCGATCACCGCCCGGAACGGCGCCGCCAGCAGCGGCAGGGCCAGCATCACCGCCACCAGCCAGGCCGGCACCCCCAGCTCCACGATCATCACGCGATTCAGCGTGCCGATCAGCAACGTCGCGGACACGCCCACCGAGACCTGGAACAGCGCGAGCCGCAGCAGCCGCCCGAGCGGCAATTCCGCCGTCGCGGCATCCGCGAACGGCAGGAAGCGCGTGCTCAGCCGCAGCAGCCAGGCGGTCGGCAGAATGCGTCCGGGCAGGCGCGCTGGGCTCATGACCGCAGCACCTCAAGCGC
>NZ_JAZKVY010000055.1:0-22053 GCF_036624925.1 Stenotrophomonas sp. A3_2 | reverse complement strand
CCGGCATGCTGGCGTTTTCGCTGTTCGCCAACCGCATCCGCAAGGACCAGCTGGCGCCGGAGTAATAGCGTTCAGAGCCGGGGTCGGATCCCCGCGAAATGTATCCACGCATGGCGAGGATCTACAGTAGATCCCCGCCATGCGTGGATGAAATCTGGCAGATATCGATAAACAACATGGGGTCCGAGCCCGTTGCTACGCAACGGGATCAACCCCATGCCATTCCAACCGCTCGCGGCCAACTGTCGAAGGCGGGGTGGGGGGGGGGGGGGGGGGGGGGGGGGGCGGGGGGGGGGGGGGGGCGCCCCCGGCGGGGGCGGGGGGGGGGCGGCCGCGCCCCCCCCCCCCCCCCCCCCCCCCCCCCCCCCCCCCCCCCCCCGCCTTCGACAGTTGGCCGCGAGCTGTTGGAATGGCATGGGGTTGATCCCGTTGCGTAGCAACGGGCTCTGACCCCATGTTGTTTATCGATATCTGACAGATTTCATCCACGCATGGCGTGGATCTACTGTAGATCCTCGCCATGCGTGGATACATTTCGCGGGGATCCGACCCCGGCTCTGAACGCTATTACTCCGGCGCCAGCTGGTCCATGCGGATGCGGTTGGCGAACAGCGAAAACGCCAGCATGCCGGCCAGGCCGTTCGCCCGGCTCACCCAGTGCGGCAGCCAGCGCGGCGGCTTCAGCACACCCGCTTCGAACAGCGGCGCGAACGCGATCGCATCGGCCAGGCTCATCTTGCCGGCGAACAACCAGCGGCAGACCTGCAGGCGGTCCTCGGCCAGCATGTGCCGGAAGAAGGTATGCACCGACACCAGCCCGCGCAGATACACCGTGTCCTTGGTGAACGCCAGGCCGCCATTGGGCGGCACGCCACGGAACACGCGCTGTGCCGAGGCGAAACTCTCCTCCGGGTTCTGCCCGGCATCGCAGAAATAGCGGAACACTTCGATGAAGTCCGCGCCTTCGCGTGCCATCGCGATCGCTTCGGTGCGCAGGCTGATCCGCTTCAGGCGCTCGATGTCGATGCTGCCGGTGATCTGTTCGGCGAACGTGGCCAACCCTTCCTGGGTGGCCGTCACCCGCGGCGAGGACAGTGCCAGGCTGGGCAATACCGGCTGGCCGCGACCGTTCAATGCGGTGAGCGAATGCACCAGCGCTTCATGGTGGAACAGCTGCGCGCGGTCGTAGGCACTGAAGCGCGCGCTGGTACGCAGGCGGATGCGGGTCGGACCGGCAGCGGCCTTGGACACCAGCTCCGGATCCAGCTGAACCTGGATGATGCGCGATTCGAAGAACGCATCCAGATCGTTCTGCAGCTGCAGCTGCAGGGCAATGGCCGAGACCGGTACCTGCTCTTCCGGCGCCAGCAGTTCGTGATCGAGTTCGGTAGCGATCTGGATGAAGTGGCGCGCTGCGTCGCGCGTGCTCGGACCATTGCCCGGCAGCGGCTGCTCGGGTGCGCCGAACAGCTGCACCGAACAGGTATCGACTGCCGCAGTGCCCAGCCCCTCCAACAGCTGCGCGGCCAGATCCCAGCTCTGCGCCGACTGCTGCACATAGTGGCCCAGCGGGTGGCTGTCATCGCAGTTGCCGGCGATCGCGGCCAGCGCACGGCGCTCCTCGCTGAAGTCGAGCCGGGGGTAATCCACTTTCGGCAGCACCGGCTGGCCGCGCGCCACGCTTTCCAGGAACGGGGCCTGCACCGTGGCCGGCCAGCTGGTCAGGCCCAGCAGGCGGATGCCCCCCACGGCCTCGACCAGGCGCGCATCGAGCGCTGCATGGTGGGCCACGTCACGGTCCAGCGTCGCAGTCGGTTCCATGCGCGGACTATAACGCCCTGCCGTGCCCGGCGCGGTGCGCCGCCGCCCGAGCATTGGCTCGGGCGCTACATGAAATGACTCCACCGCGGACCAGCTGTAGAGCCGAGCCCATGCTCGGCTGCCTTGTTACCGCCTACGCGGCTTCCCCGCCGGCCGGAACTGCTGGCCCTTGCCCTTCCTGCCGCCGCGTTCCTGCGCGGTCTCGGCCTGGCGTACGGCCAGCTTCGCTGCGGCCACGGCCACTTCTTCCTTCAGCTTGAAGTAGTTCAGCAGCCGGCTCTCTTCAATCTCGCCCGCGTCGATCGCTGCGCGAACAGCACAGCCCGGTTCCTGCTGGTGCTTGCAGTCGTTGAAGCGGCACTGTGCGGCCAGCGCTTCGATATCGGCGAAGCCGCCTTCGGACAGCGTCTCTTCACCGGTCGGCTTCAGCTCGCGCATGCCGGGGGTGTCGATCAGGCAGGCACCGGTCGGTAGCGGCATCAGCGCGCGATGGGTGGTGGTGTGGCGCCCGCGCGAATCGTTGGCACGCACCGCGTTGGTCCTCATCCGCTGCTCGCCGAGCAACGTGTTGGTCAACGTGGACTTGCCGGCACCGGAGGAGCCGACCAGCACCACCGTGCGGCCGGGGCCCAGCCACGGTTGCAGCACCGCCACGCTGTCGGCGTCCAGGCCGTTGATCGCATGCAAGGCGATGCCCTGCATCTCCAGTTCTTCCAGCACTGCCAGCGCGTCCTCGCTGTATTCGGTCTGGTCGGCCTTGGTCAGCACCACCACCGGTTCGGCACCGCCACCGCCGACCAGCAGCAGGTAGCGCTCGATGCGGCGCGGATTGAAGTCAGCGTCCAGGCCACAGACGATGAACACCGTATCGATGTTGGCCGCGATCACCTGCTGGTGGTAGTGCTCACCCGCGGCACCACGCTTGATCGCGGTGCGCCGTGGCAGCAGGGCGACGATGCGGATGCCATCGAGCAGCACCCAGTCGCCCACCGCCGGCCGTTCATGGCTGGGGAAGCGCGGGCGCTGCCATTCCGGCAGCGACTCGGCCTTGATCGACGCATCCGGGCCATCGGCCACCACGTAGTGGGTGCGGTGCTGCTCGATCACCCGCGCCGGGCGGGCCTGCGGATGCGTGGCCATCGCGGCCTGCCAGTCAGCCTGCTGCGCCGGGCCCGGCCAGGGCCAGCCAATGGTCTGCAGGGCGATGAAATCGGGGGTCTGGGTCATCGCGGCCATTCTACCTGTGCCGACGCCCTGCCAGCCCAGCAATGGCGGGCCCGGAGCCCTTGCCATGCAGTGCAGCAATTCCGGTAGGATGGAAGCCCCATGCCTTTTGACGGCCCAGCTCCCATGTCCACCACCTCGCTCAAGCCCCTGGCCATCCGCGAGCGCCTTTCCGAAGTGCGCTACGAAATCCGCGGAGAACTGGCGCGGCGAGCCCGGGAACTGGAGGCGCAGGGCCGCAAGCTGATCAAGCTCAACATCGGCAACCCGGGCAACTTCGGTTTCCGTGCGCCCGAGCACCTGCAGCGCGCGATTGCCGATGACATGGGCCGTACCGACCCTTACACCCACCAGCAGGGCCTGCCGGTCGCACGCGAAGCCATTGCCGCCGCCTATGCGCGCCGCGGTGCGCCCGATGCGCATCCGGACCGGGTGTTCGTCGGCAACGGCGTGAGCGAACTGATCGATCTGTCGCTGCGGGCGCTGTTGAACCCGGGCGATGAAGTGCTGGTGCCCTCGCCGGACTACCCGCTGTGGTCGGCCGCGGCCATCCTCAACGACGGCCGCCCGGTGTACTACCGCTGCGCGCCGGAAAACGGCTTCCAGCCCGACCCGACCGAGATCGAGACGCTGGTGTCCTCGCGCACCCGCGCCATCGTGCTGATCAACCCGAACAACCCCAGCGGCGCCAGCTACCCGCGCGAACTGCTGGAGCGCGTGGTCGAGATCGCGCGCCGCCACAACCTGTTGCTGCTGGTCGACGAGATCTACGACCAGATCCTGTACGACGACGCGGTGTTCCAGCCGGTCGCGCCGCTGGCCGGCGACCATCCGTGCCTGACCTTCAGCGGCCTGAGCAAGGTGCACCGCGCCTGCGGCTGGCGCGTGGGCTGGGCGCACCTCAGTGGCGATGACGCACGCCTGGGCGATTTCCGCGCCGCGCTGGACCTGCTGAGCGCGCTGCGCCTGTGTGCCAATGTGCCGGGCCAGTACGCCATCGACGCGGCAGTGAACGGCCCGGACACCATTTCCGAGCTGTGCGCCCCCGGCGGCCGTCTGTATGAAACCCGGCGCGCGGTGATCGAGGCCTGCGAGGCCAGCGAACACCTGTCGCTGGTTGCCCCGGCCGGCGCGCTGTACGCGTTCCCGGCCGTGGTCGGTGCCGCCGCCAAGGGCTTCGACGACCACACCTTCGCCCTGGACCTGATGAACAACGAAGGCGTGCTGGTCGTACCGGGCTCCAGCTTCAACGTGCCTTACCGCCATCACTTCCGCGTGACCCTGCTGCCGGAAGCCTCGGTCATGCGCGATGTGTTCGCACGCATCGACCGCGTGCTGGCCCGCCGTGCCGAGGACGCCACCAAGGTCGTGCCGCTGAAGCCGCGCCGTTCGGTGGCCTGAGCCGTGGCGTTGTCCTACCTGGCGCTGGGCGACTCGTACACCATCGGAGAAGCGGTTGCCGTCGAAGGCCGCTGGCCGCACCAGCTTGCCGCCGCCCTGCGTGCGCAGGGCATTGAGCTGTCCGATCCGCAGACCATTGCAACCACCGGCTGGACCACCGACGAACTCGATGCCGGCATCGATGCGGCCGCGCCGCAGGGGCCGTTCGATTTCGTCAGCCTGCTGATCGGCGTCAACAACCAGTACCGCGGGCGTCCTCTGGACGAGTACCGCAGCCAGTTCCGGGCCCTGTTGGAGCGGGCGATCGGCTTCGCCGGCGGTGATGCCGGGCGCGTGCTGGTGCTGTCCTTCCCCGACTGGGGTGCAACCCCGTTTGGTATCGGCAGCGGCCGTGACCTGGCCGCGATCGAGATCGAGACCGACGAGTTCAATGCCGCTGCCGAAGTGATCAGCACCCAGCAGGGCGTGGCCTTCGTCGACATCACCGATATCAGCCGTGACCAGGGCGACAACCCGGCGATGATCGCCGACGACGGCCTGCACCCTTCAGCACGGATGTACGCGCTGTGGAGCGCGCGCGCGCTGCCGGTCGCCGCCCACCTGCTCGGCGGAACGGACTGAGGCGATGGACGGCACGCCACGGAACGGCCCGCCCCTGCCCTGCACTCCCCTGGCCGCACCGCAGGCCCGTGCGATCGCCGAGGCATTCCGCCCCGCGCACGCCTGGGCCAGCCGCCGCGACTACTACTACACCCGCAGCAAGCTGGGCAGCGACCCGCTGTATGACGGCGTGCTGCAGCACCTGCCTGGCGACGGGCAACCCGTGCTGGACCTGGGCTGCGGGCTGGGCCTGTTCGCCCACGTGCTGCGCCAGCGCGGTGGCTCCCAGCCCTACCTGGGCGTGGACGTGGATGCCGGCAAGATCGCCCGCGCCCAGCGTGCCGCCACCGGCCTGCCCGCTGTGCGCTTCGACTGCCTGGACGTGCAGGCGCCGCTGCCGGCGCAGGCCGGGCATGTGCTGCTGCTGGATGTGCTGCAGTACCTGGACGCGGGCCCACAGCAGGCACTGCTGCGTGAGGCCAGTGCACGGGTAGCCCGCGGTGGCCGCCTGCTGCTGCGCACGCCGCTCGCTACCGGCGATGGCCGCGACCGCACTACCCGGGTGGCGGACCGGCTGGCCTGGCTGATCGGCTGGATGGGCACCCGCCCCCGTCATTACCCGGATCCGCAGGCGCTGCAGGCAACGCTGGTCGAAGCCGGATTACAGGTGACCCCCCCGCGTCCCCTGCATGGGCGCACGCCGTTCAACAGCTGGTTGCTGGTGGCACGCCGGAACCTGTAGCGCCGGCCATGCCCGGCGAGCGCAGCGGCACCTATGGCATCCGCCGGGCATGGCCCGGCGCTACCGCATACGTATCAGCCGGTAGGCAGCCGCGCCTTCAGCCCCCGCTCGTCCAGCGCCTGCAGCACGCGTTCGATGATCGCCAGGTTGTGGCCGTGGGCGGCCCCCTCATGCAGCAGCACGATGGCGCCCGGGCGCAGGTCCGGCAGCAGCCGCGACAGCACGCCCTCCGGCGTGCAGCCGACACCGTCGTAGCCACGGGCGCTCCAGCCCACGCGCACCAGTCCCAGCGCCTTCAACACCGGCGCCACGAACGGATTGGTCATGCCCACCACCGAGCGGTACCAGCGCACCGGGCGACCGCCCACCGCCTGCAGCGCATGCTGGCAGCCCTCGATCTCGGCACGCATCGCTGCCGGGCCCAGCCGCCAGAAGCGCGCCTGTGGATGACTGTGGCTGTGGTTGCCCAGGTCGTGGCCCCGGCGCAGGATCTCCTGCACCAGCTCCGGCTGCGCCAGCGCCCGCTCGCCGACCAGGAAGAACGTGGCACGTGCCTGGTGGCGATCCAGCAGATCGAGCACGGCCCGGGTCTCCGGGCCGGGACCGTCATCGATGGTCAACCAGACGCTGTTGCCGGCCTCCGGTACCCGGCTCAGCACCGGTGCGTAGAAGTGGCAGTTGGGCAGGAACACCGGCACCAGAAAGAGCGCGTGGCTGGTCACCATCAGCGGCAGGCCCCACCGCCAGCCCGCCAGCGACCAGACCAGGATCACGACCAGCTGCGACGCCACCAGCCAGGGCAGCCAGCGCCAGGGCCGGGTCGGGATGCGATGCAATGTTCCTGCGTTGCTCATCCCCCATGATGCCATGAGGGGTAGAATTGATGATTCGAATTCCCGGAACCCCGACGTCCATGTCCCTCGATCCCGCCCTGCGTTCGCGCATCGAATCCATCCTCAACGCCAACCGCGTCGTGCTGTTCATGAAGGGCCAGCCGTCGATGCCGCAGTGTGGTTTCTCGGCCAAGGCCGTCGGCGCCCTGCAGGACCTGGGCGTCGAGTTCGCCCACGTCAACGTGCTGGCCGACCAGGAAATCCGTGAAGGCATCAAGGCCTATGGCGACTGGCCAACCATTCCGCAGCTGTACATCGACGGCGAACTGGTCGGCGGCAGCGACATCGTGCTGCAGATGGCCGCCAGCGGCGAGCTGAGCAGCGTGCTGGGGCTGCCGGCACCGGACCGTACCCCGCCGAGCATCACCGTCACACCGGCGGCCGTGGAAATGCTCAAGGGCGCGCTGGCCGATGCCCCGGGCGCGGCCCTGCAGCTGACCATCGACGCCCGCTTCCAGCCCAACTTCCAGCTGGCCCCCCACGACGAAAGCGCCATCGCCGCCGAGTCCAACGGCCTGCGCGTGCAGTTCGACCTGGCCAGCGCGCGTCGCGCCAACGGCATCACCATCGACTGGGTGGACGACATCCGCGGCAAGGGCCTGGCCATCGACAACCCGAATGCGCCCAAGCCGGTGCAGGAAATCAGCGTGCGCGATGCCGACGACCTGGTGCGTGCCGGCAACATCACCCTGGTGGACGTGCGCCCGGCCGACGAGCGCGAGATCGCTGCGGTGGGCGTGCCGTTCAAGACCTTCGACGGCAACGGCCGTGCCGAGCTGGAAGCCCTGCCCAAGGACACCGCACTGGCCTTCATGTGCCACCACGGTGGCCGCAGCGCTCAGGCCGCCGAACAGTTCCGTGCGCTGGGCTTCACCAAGGTGTTCAACGTCACCGGCGGCATCAATGCATGGTCGGAAGACGTCGACAACGGCGTGCCGAAGTACTGATCGGCCGCAGCATGGGGTCAGAGCCCTTGCCGCAGGAAGCGGCTCTGACTCCAGTACAGAAAACGCCGGCATTCGCCGGCGTTTTCTTCATTCACGCCTGGCGTGGATCTACCCGGCGAAACCGCCTTCGGCCAGGTAATCCAGTTCTTCCGGGGTGGGGATGCGGCCCAGCACGGCATTGCGGTGCGGAAAGCGCCCGAAGCGACGGATGATGTCGCGGTGCAGTTCGGCGTACTGCAGGTATTCCTTGTCGCCCAGCACGTCGAACATCGCCACCGAGCGGTCCTGGTCCAGTGGATCCTCGGAGTGCTCGAACGGCAGGTAGATGAAGGCGCGCAGCTTCGGCACCAGCTGCAGGTCCAGGCCTTCCTCGATGGCGCGCATGGCGTAGTGCCGGGCCAGGCCATCGGTGGCATAGGAATGGGCAGTACCGCGGAAGCAGTTGCGCGGGAACTGGTCCAGCAGCAGCATCAGCGCCAGTGCGCCCTCGGCACTGCCCAGCCAGTGTTCACGCCCACGCGAAGCGGCGGCGAAATGCTCATCCAGAAACAACTGGCGGAACTGCGCGTCGAACGCGTCGTCGCGGGCGAACCACTTCGCAGGGCCCGCCTCCTTCCAGAATTCCACCACTTGCGCGGCAACGTCCATTACCTACTCCCAGGCCCGGACGCCCCGCGTCCGGCCTTCATCATCATTCGTCGAAGCGCAGGTGGCGGACCGACTTGCCGTTGCGCCGGATAAGCTTAAGCGCCTCGATACCGATCTGGATATGGTTTTCCACGAACTGGGAGCTGACCTTGGCATCGGAGGCCTCGGTCTTGACCCCGTCCGGGATCATCGGCTGGTCCGACACCAGCAGCAGCGCGCCACTGGGGATGTGGTTGGCAAAGCCGGCGGCGAATACCGTGGCCGTTTCCATGTCGATGGCCATGCAGCGCATCGCCCGCAGCCGCTCCTTGAAGCCCTCGTCGTGTTCCCACACCCGGCGGTTGGTGGTGTAGACAGTGCCCGTCCAGTAGTCGTGGCCGCGGTCGCGGATCATGGTGGACACCGCACGCTGCAGCGCGAACGCCGGCAACGCCGGGACTTCCGGCGGCAGGTAATCGCCCGAGGTACCCTCGCCACGGATCGCTGCGATCGGCAGCACCAGGTCACCCAGCTGGTTCTTGCGCTTGAGGCCACCGCACTTGCCCAGGAACAGTACCGCCTTGGGCATCACTGCCGACAGCAGGTCCATGATGATCGCGGCATTGGGGCTGCCCATGCCGAAGTTGATCATGGTGATGCCATCGATGGTGGCGCTGGCCATCGGCCGGTCCAGGCCGATGACGGGCGCACCGGTCAGCTCGGAAAAGGTGTGCAGGTAGCCGCCGAAGTTGGTCAGCAGGATGTGCTGGCCGAACTGGTCCAGCGGCACGCCGGTGTAGCGCGGCAGCCAGTTGTCGACGATTTCCTGCTTGCTCTTCATGGGCGGTGGTCCGGTGCACGACGTGGGAACCGGCTATTTTCAGCCAGCCGGGCGGCCCCGTCGAGGCACTGCCGATGCACCTGTGAAGAAGGTCACTTGGCAAGCCCACCACCGCCCGGCTAGCGTCGGCGACTGGATCACGTTGCGAGGGGAACTGCATGGCATCGTCGTTGTTGCGCGCCGGAGTGGCACTGGCACTGCTTTCATTGAGCACGGCGCCTGCGGTGGGGGCGTCGCGCTTTGTCACCGATCCCTACCCCAGCACCTACCAGGCACACCCCGATGCACCGGTGCTGATCCAGAACGCCACCGTGCTGACCGGCACCGGCCAGCGCCTGGACAACGCCGACGTGCTGCTGCGCGAGGGCCGCATCGTTGCCGTCGGCCGCCAGTTGCAGGCCGATGCTGGTGTCACCCGCATCGATGCGCAGGGCAAGTGGGTCACTCCGGGCCTGATCGACGTGCACTCGCACCTGGGCGTGTACCCCAGCCCGGGCGTCGGCGCGCACAGCGACGGCAACGAGATGACCGCGCCGGTCACCGCCAACGTCTGGGCCGAGCACTCGGTGTGGCCGCAGGACCCGGGTTTCGCCACCGCACTGGCCGGCGGCGTGACCAGCATGCAGGTGCTGCCGGGCTCGGCCAACCTGGTCGGTGGTCGTGGTGTGACCCTGAAGAACGTCCCCGCCATCACCTACCAGGCGATGAAGTTTCCCGGCGCACCGTGGGGACTGAAGATGGCCTGCGGCGAGAACCCGAAGCGGGTGTACGGCGGAGGCAAGGGCGTCGCTCCGGCCACGCGGATGGGCAACGTTGCCGGTTACCGCGCCGCCTTCATCGATGCCGCCGACTACATCGCCAAGAACAAACCGAAGCCGGCCAAGCGCAAGGGCTGGTTCGGCAGCGACAAGGGCGACAGCGCCGGTGATGCCGGCGGCAAGCGCGATCTCAAGCTGGACACGCTGGCCGGTGCGATCGAGGGCGACATCCGCGTGCATATCCATTGCTACCGCGCCGACGAGATGGCCACCATGCTCGACCTGGCCAAGGAATTCGGCTTCAAGGTGGCCGCCTTCCACCACGGCGTGGAGGCCTACAAGCTGGCCGACCGGCTGGCCGCCGACGGCGTCTGCGGTGCACTCTGGGCCGATTGGTGGGGCTTCAAGATGGAAGCCTTCGACGGTATTCCGGAGAACATCGCACTGGTCGATCGGCCGAAGAACAGCTGCGCCATCGTCCATTCCGATTCACCCGAAGGCATCCAGCGCCTGAACCAGGAAGCGGCCAAGGTGATCGCCGCCGCGCGCCGCGCACGCATGCCGGAGATCCCCCCCGAACACGCCATCACCTGGATGACCGCCAACGCCGCCAGGGCGCTGGGGATTGAAGGCCAGACCGGCACCCTGGAGGCGGGCAAGATGGCCGATGTGGTGGTCTGGAACGGCAACCCCTTCAGTTCCTACGCGCTGGCCGAGCAGGTCTTCATCGACGGCCGCCGCCTGTACGACCGCAGCGCACCTGCGGCCACGCCACGTTCCGACTTCCAGCTTGGCCAGGAGGTGCACTGATGGGCGCGTTGAACAAGCGTCGCCGGGCATGGCTCGGCGCTACGGTCATGGTGCTGGCCTGCCTCTCCGCATCCGCGCAGGCGCAGGACCTGCTGGTGCGCAACGCGACCGTGCATACGGCCAGCACGCGCGGCAGCCTGCAGCACGCCGATGTGCTGGTGCAGGGCGGGATCATCCGCGCAGTCGGCAGCGGGCTGTCCGCCCCGGCCGGGGCCAGCGTGGTCGAGGCCGATGGCCGCCCGCTGACACCGGCGCTGTTCGGGGGCATCACCGAGATCGGCATCGAAGAGGTCTCCGGTGAAGCGAGCACGGTCGACAGCACGTTGAAGATCGGCGAACAACCGTTGCGCCCCGAGTTCGATGTCACCCTGGCGTACAACCCGGCCTCGGTGCTGATCCCGGTGGCACGCCTGGACGGCATCGGCTTCACCGCCCTGGGGGCGGCCACCGGCGGCGGCTTCGTTGCAGGCCAGGGTGGCGTGATGCGGCTGGACGGCAGCGCCGATCCCCTCGGGCCGCGCGCGCTGTTCCTGCGCCTGGGGTCGGCCGCAGTGGAGCTGACCGGGCAGTCGCGTGCAGCGCAATGGATGCTGCTGCAGCAGATGGTGGACGAGGCGCGCGGCCAGGTTGCCGCGGACTCACCGCACGCACTGCTGACGCCGGCCGGGCGCCGCACGCTCAGCCGCTACCTGGCCGGCCACGGCCGCATCGTGGTGGAGGTCGATCGCGCCTCCGACATCCGCCAGCTGCTGCGCTGGGTCGCCCGCGAGAAGGTGAAGATCGCCATCGCCGGTGCCAGCGAAGCGTGGCAGGTCGCGCCGGAGCTGGCCGCCGCTCAGGTGCCGGTGTTCGTCGACGTGCTGTCCAACCTGCCGGCGAGCTTCGACCAGATCGGTGCAACCCTGGAAAATGCGGCACGCCTGCAACGGGCCGGCGTGGCGGTCTCGTTCGTGCAGCGTGGCGACGCCTCGCACAACGCCCGCAAGATGCGCCAGCTGGCCGGCAATGCCGTGGCCAACGGTTTGCCCTGGGCCGACGGCCTGGCCGGCCTGACCCGGGTGCCGGCGCAGGCGTTCGGCGTGGCCGACCAGATCGGCAGCATCGAGCCGGGCAAGCGTGCCGACCTGGTGCTGTGGGAGGGCGACCCGCTGGACGTGGCGCACTATGCCGAACAGGTCTGGCTGGGCGGCCGGGCGATGCCGATGCGCTCGCGCCAGACCGAACTGCGCGACCGCTACCTGCAGCGCAACGCGCAGCCCTGACCTCCAGTTATTCAAGGAAACCTGCATGGCCACCCTGCGCTGGTACTTCGACTTCGTCTCGCCCTATTCCTACCTGCATTGGCAGAAGCTGAAGCAGTTGCCCCAGTTCGCACAGATCCAGACCGTGCCGATCGCCTTCGGTGCCGTGCTGCATCACCTGGGCAACCTCGGGCCGGCCGAGATTCCGGCCAAGCGCCGCTTCATGTACCGCCAGCTGCTGTGGACTGCGCAGGCCGAAGGAACACCGCTGCGGTTCCCGCCGGGCCACCCGTTCAACCCGTTGTCTGCCCTGCGGCTGTGCCTGGCCGCCGGTGGCAGCGTGCAGGCGGTGGACGTGCTGTTTGACTGGATCTGGCGCGACGGCAATGCCGCCGATAGCGCCGAGGCCCTGCGCGAACCGGCTGCGCGGCTGGGGATCGAGGATGTCGCCAGCGCCATCGCGGCCCCCGCGGCCAAGGAGCAGCTGCGGAGGAACACCGAGGCCGCCATTGCTGCCGGCGTGTTCGGCGTACCAACCCTGGCCATCGATGACGAACTGTTCTGGGGCAACGACGCCCATCCGTTGATGGCCGCCGTGCTGGCCGATCCCGCCCTGCTGCAGCAGCCCGAGTGGCAGCGCCTGGCCGAACTTCCGGTGGCCGTGCAGCGCAGTCGCTGAACAGGGCCTGGCGCATTTCCCTCGCGCGCCACGCCAGAATTTGAGATAGATTTCACGTTTCCGAACCTACAACCGCCCTGGAGGGGGAGCCGCGGATGCGCATCGGAATCGTCGTCGACTCGGCCTGCGACCTGCCGCAGGACTTCATTGCCGAGCACAACATCGTGCTGCTGCCGATCACCGTCCGCATCGGCGAAGCCGTGCTGGCCGATCACCGCGATGAGCAGGCCACGCTGAGTTTCCTGCATGCACACGTGGCCGAGCACGGTGCCGAGGCGGAGACCATCCCCTTCAGTGTCAACCAGATCCGCGACCTGTTCCTGCAGCAGCTGGTCATCGATTACGACCACGTGTTCTGCATGACCATCACCAAGACCCGCAGCCCAATCCACGACAATGCGCTGCAGGCCAGCTTCGCCATCCTCAACGATTACAAGCCGGTTCGGCAGGCAGCGGGCTACAACTCGCCGTTCGCGCTGCGCGTGCTCGATACCCAGAACCTGTTCGCTGCGCAGGCGGTGACTGCGGTGGAGGCGGTTCGCCTGCGTGACAGTGGCGCCAGCGTGCAGCAGATCCGCGAGCGGCTGGAAGAACTGGCCGGCAACGTGCACGGCTACATGGTCACCCGTGATCTGTACTACATGCGTGCGCGCGCCCGGCACAAGGGCGACCGCAGCGTCGGCCTGCTCAGTGCGGCGCTGGGCAGCGCACTGGACATCAAGCCGGTGCTGCACGGCTACCGCGGCGAAACCGGGCCGGTCGCCAAGATCAAGGGCTTCGACAGCGCCGTGCAGAAGCTGTTCGCGGTGGTCGGCCAGCGCGTGCGTGCCGGGCTGATGACGCCGACGGTGTGCGTCAGCTACGGCGGAGAACTGGACGAGCTGCGTGCCCTGCCCGGCTACGCACAGCTGAAAGAGGTCTGCGCCGGCCATGGCGTGACCGTGTACGAATCGGTGATGAGCCTGACCGGCATGGTCAACGTCGGCAAGGGCGCGGTCACCGTAGGCTTCGCCGATGGGCCGCATCGGTTCGAATGAGCGCTGGCCACGGCCGGAATCTGCACATCGATTCCACTGCGGTTGTGCCAGTCTTGCCGCACTTCAAGGAGAACGCCATGCCTGCGCAGTACCACATCAGCCTACCCGACCCGTCCAAGGCCCGTGGCAATGACCCTGACCTGTCCTTCCACTCGCAGGGCGCCGCAGGTTTCGCCGAAGAGCTGCAGGATGCCCTGCGCAGCGGCACGCTGTTCGAGCGCTGGAAGGCCAAGCAGCCCGACCCGGACGCGGTGGAACCGCAGTGGGGCGTGACCGATCCGGACGCCACCGTGACCGGCGAGCAGAAGGACCTGCGCATCAACCTGGTCGCCACCACCCGTATCGACAGTGACGTGTTCAAGCAGCGCCTGCGCCTGCTGGCCGGCCACCGCTGGGAACTGCGCGACGTGCGTTGAGGCGCCCGCCGCGATGGGTAGCGCCGGGCCATGCCCGGCGTTTCCATTGCCCTACCAGCCACCCCCCAGCGCGCGGTACAGCTCCACCCGCGCGATTGCCGCCGTAGCCTGGCTGTTGGCCAGTGCGGCCTGGTTGTCCAGTGCGATGCGCTGGGTGGTCAGCACGTCCAGCATGTCGACCACGCCGGCCTGGTACTGCCGGCGCGCCGCACCGAGCGCGGTCTCGCTTTCGTCCACCGCCACGTGCAGCTGCACGGTGCGCTGCTGTTCGGCGGCGTAGCCATCGATGGCGTCGTCCACTTCATGCCAGGCCTGCAGCACCGTGCGCTGGAACTGCAGCGACGACTGTTGCTGCTGCAGCTTGCTCAACGCGAGGTTGGCCTTCAGCCGGCCGCCCTGGAAGATCGGCAGGCTGATCGACGGCCCGATGCTGAAGCGGTGTGCGTTCCAGCCATCCAGATCATCCAGCTGCTTGGCCTGGAAGCTAGCGTCGCCATTCAAGGTGATGCGCGGCAGGAAACTGGCCTTGGCCACGCCGATGCCGGCCGTTGCGGCATGCAACGCCGCTTCGGCACGACGGATGTCCGGGCGACGCTCGGCCAGTTCGCTGGGCAGCCCCACCGCCACGGCCGGCAGTGCGGGCCAGTCACGGCGTGCATTCTGCAGCCGCGCATCCAGCGCCTGCGGAGGCTGTGCCAGCAGGAACGCCAGTGCATTGCGCAGCTGCGATTCACGATGCCGCAGCGGCGCGATGCGTGCCTGCAGCGATGCTACCTGCGCTGACGCGCTGGACACCTGCAGCGTGCTGGCCACGCCCTGCTGCTGGCGTGCCTCGGTCAGGCGCTTGATGTCGAGGGCGATGCTGAGGTTGTCCTCGGTGATCGCGAGCAACTGCCGCGTTGCACGCAGCTGCAGGTAGTCACGCGCGGTTTCCGCCAGCAGCGCGATGCGCACTGCATGTGCATCCTCCTCAGCCATCTGCACGCGTGCATCGGCGGCTTCCACCTGGCGGCGCACGCGTCCCCACAGATCCAGTTCCCAGCTCAGGCCGATGCCGGCCTGGAACAGCCCATAGTCATCACGACCGCCGTTGCCGGACGGATCGTTCAAGCCCACCTCGCTGTTGCGTGCGCGTGCGCCGCTGGCGGTTGCGCTGACGCTGGGCAGACGGTCGGCGGCGCTGATGCCACGCGCGGCGCGGCTCTGCTGCACGCGGTTGGCCGCCAGCTGCAGGTCCAGGTTAGCCTCCAGCACCTGGCTGGCCAGCTGTCCCAGCAGCGGGTCGTCGAAGCCGGCCCACCAGGCGGCGTCCGGATCGATCGCGTTGCCCGCGACGGCCTCGCCCTGCCAGTGACTGGGCAATTCCGCCTGAGGACGTACGAAGTCCGGACCCATCGTGCAGGCAGCCAGGGCCGTGCACAGGCTGGCCGCAACGAAGGTGCTGCGGAACAAGGCAACTGCGCTCATGCGCCCTCCCCGGCCGCATGGCCCGGACTGTGCTTCACGCTGTGCGCGCGCGCGCGGCTGCCCAGGTCGACACTGGCTTCCACCGACATGCCGGCACGCAGCTGGTCCAGCAGCGGCTGGCCCGGCTCCAGCACGATCTTCACCGGAATGCGCTGCACCACCTTGGTGAAGTTGCCGGTGGCATTCTCCGGTGCGACAGCGGCGAAGGTGACGCCGGTGGCCGGCGCGATGCTGTCGATGTGCCCGCGCAGCGGCTTGCCCGGGAACACGTCCACCTTCAGTTCGACCTGCTGGCCGGCCTGCATGCGGGTCATCTGTGTTTCCTGGAAGTTGGCGACCACGAAGGCACGCTTCAGCGGCACCACCGCGGCCACCGGGGTACCCGGGGTCAGGTAGGCACCTACGCGCACCGCGCGGCGACCGACCATGCCGTCGATCGGTGCACGCAGCACGGTGTGCGACAGATCCAGTTCGGCGCGGGCCTGCGCCGCTTCCGCGCGTTGCACCGCGGCCTGCGCAGCCTGCACACCGGCGGTCAGGATGTCGGTGCGCTGGCGCGCGGTCGACAGCGCCGCCTGGCCCTGCTGCAGGTGGGCACTGGCCACGGCCTGCTTCGACTGCGCCTGCTGCGCGTTCTGCACGGTTCCGGCGCCGTCACGGGCCAGTTCGCGGTAGCGCTGCTGGTCGGCACTGGCCAGGGTCAGTTCGGAACGGCTGACATCGACACTGGCCCTGGCCTGCTCGATCAGCGAATCCTGCTGGGCCAGTGCGGCCTGTGCGTTGGCGAGCTGTGCGCGGGCATTGGCAAGGTCGGCACGGGCCGCCTGCAGGGCGACCTGGTAGTCACGGTCGTCGATGCGGGCAAGCACGTCGCCGGCCTTCACCGACTGGTTGTCCTCCACCTCCACGGCACTGACGAAGCCGGGAATTTTCGGAGCCACCAGGGTGTAGTCGGCCACCACGTACGCATTGTTGGTGCTCTGGTGGCCAGAGTCGCGCAGCAGCAGCCAGGCGCCGATGGCCAGGGCCAGTACGCCCAGGCCCAGGCCGGTGTGGAGAGTGGTTCGATTGATCGTCATGAGGGGTTCCTGCGAAAGGTTCAGGCCACGGCACGTGGCGGGTGGATGCGGGTGGGCATCCAGGCAATGAGGGGAATGAAGGCCAGCGCCACCAGTGCGACCACCCAGTACAGGTCGGCCGAGGTCAGCGCCTGCACCTGTGCATGCAGGCGCGCGCCGAGCTGCGGGCCATCGGCCAGCCACGGTTGCTCGCCCAGGCGGTCGACCAGCACGGTGGAATGGAAATGACGGCGGCCCTGGGCGACGGCATCCAGTACGCCGCTGGCAAGCACCGCGGCGAAACCCTTGACCGTGTTGAACCAGGCCGAGGCGAACGGGCCGTCCTGCGGCGCCAGGCCGCCGGTGGCCAGCATCAGCAGCGGCAGCACTGCCATGGGTTGTGCGAACACCTGCAGCAGCTGCACCCACAGGAAGTTGTCACGGATCCAGGCCACGTCCAGGTGCGAGCCCAGCCAGCAGGCCAGGGCCAGCATCGCCAGGCCTGTGGCCTGCACCCAGCGGCAGTCCACCGCGCGGATGTTCAGCAGCGCCGCCACCAGCGGCAGCGCGATCACCTGCGGCAACGCCACCCACAGCAGCATCGGTGCGGTCTGCAACGGCCGGTAGCCCTGCACGCTGGCCAGGAAACCGGACGGGATGGAGATCACCGCCAGCAGCACGAACAGCACGCCGCCCAGCGTCACCAGCGAGTAGCTGAGATTGCGGTTGGCCAGCAGCTGCAGCTTGAAGAACGGCAAGGGGTGGAACCATTCATTGATCATGAACAGCACCATCAGGCCGGCACCGCCACCGATCATCAGCGTGATCATCGGCGAGTCGAACCAGTTCAGGCGCGGGCCCTGCACCAGGCCCAGTACCAGCAGCACCAGCGCTGGCAGGCCGAGCAGCAGGCCGACCGTATCGAACTGGGCGAAGCGTTCCAGCCTCAGCGGGTCCTGTGGCAGACCCCAGCTGACCATCGCCATGGCGGCCAGGCAGTACGGCACGATCTGCCAGAACGCCCAGTGCCAGCCCACCTGCTCGACCCAGAACGCGGCCAGCGGCGTGCCCATGCTCGGGCCGAACGTCGCCGTCAGCGCGTAGCCGGCCAGGCCGTACAGCTTGATGCCCGGGGGCAGGAAGCGCAGCGCCACGCTCATCAGCAACGGCGGCAGTGCACCACCGCACAGGCCCTGCAGTGCACGCAGCAGCAGGAACACCTGCAGGTTCGGGGCGAGCGGGCACAGCACGCCCAGCACCATGAAGCCACCGATCATCGCCAGCGCGAAACGACGCAGCGAGAAGGTGGCGGCACACCACGGCGCGAAGGCCATCGCGCTGACCGACATCGCGCTGTAGAGGGCGACGATCCAGCTGCCGTCATCGACGCTGAAACCCATCGCGCCACGGATGTCGGCCAATGCGACCTTGGTGATGTTCTCGTTGAAGCCCGACACCAACACGGCCAGCAGCACGCCACACAGGCCGACCAGGACGCGGCGGTCGAGCCCGGGGGCGGCGGCAGGAGGAGGCGCTGCGGCGGCCGGGACAGCGGCAGCCGGCATACTCATCGCCGGGCACCGATCCGTGCAGTGCACGGCATGTTGGGGGTCATTGGAATGCGCTCAGTGAAACTCCGGGGAGCGCAGTCTAGGGAGCCGGTACCCTGTGAAAAATGGCGTCGCCGGCATCCCAGGCGTGCGCCGGGCGCACGCATGCAGATGTCAGCGCGAGGCCTCCCCTGCGCTTTCGCACATGGTCTTGATCGAGCGCCGCAGCCACTGGTGCGCGGCGTCGTTGTCCAGGCGCGGATGCCAGGCCTGCACGATGGCCGCGGTCCGCACCGGAATCGGCAGCGGGAACAGGCGCAACGGCAGGCGCATGTTGACGATCCGCTCCAGCATCACGCTCGGCATCTGCGGCAGGATCAGGTCCGATTCGGCCGCCGCGAAGATCGCACCGTGGAAGGTCGGGCTGATCAGCGCCACCCGCCGCTGCAGGCCCAGCGTGGCCAGGTCATCATCGATCGGCCCACGTGGCAGGCCACGGCGCGACACCGCGATGTGGTCGCACGCGGCAAAGCGCTCGGCACTGATCTCCTCGTCGAACAGTGGATGGTCTTCGCGCGCGGCGCCCATGAACGAGGTACTGAACAGGTTCTGCACCTTGGTATCGGGCGCATGCTTGCCGGCCGTGCTGATGTACAGGTCGATCCGGCCCTGTGCCATCGCATCGTCGTCGGTATCGCCCTCGGGCACGAAGCGCAGCACTGCGCGCGGCGCCTGCTGGCGGAACAGCTCGCGCAGGCGTCCGCCGAAACCACCGACGAACACATCATTGGCACGCACGCTGAAGGTTCGCTCGAGCACGCGCATGTCTACTTCGCGACCGGCGTTGAAGACGCGGTGGGCCTGTTCGATCACATCGCGGACCTGCTCGCGCAGCTGCAGGGCTCGGGGCGTGGGCGCCAGACCGCGGCCTGCACGCACCAGCACCGGGTCGCCCAGCGCAGTGCGGATCCGGCCCAGGGTGCGGCTCATTGCCGGCGCGCTCAGGTTCATCCGGCGCGCGGCGGCGGCCACGCTGCATTCGTCAATCAGCACGTCCAGTGCCAGCAACAGGTTCAGGTCCGGCAGGGGCATGACAGTCTCCGGTAAATCAGATGACTCTACGGCACTTGCAACCACCATGGATTGCGTTCTACGCATTCATTGACTGCCACGCACGGCATGGGTGCGCGCGATGACATCGGCGACCATCCCCGGCCTGCCAAGGAGACATCCATGTTCAATACCCTGCTGGTCGCCCTGGACGGTGGCCCCCAGCACGCGCGCGTGCTGGACCTGGCCGCGGCCATTGCCGGCCCCCGCAGCCGCCTGCACCTGCTGTGCGTGCTCGACCCCGAATTCGCGCTGGCGGCCGATGCCAGCGAAGCCGACCGTATCGAGTACCCGGAAGCCGCCCGCCAGCGCTCCCGCGCCGAGGCGGTGCTGGCCGAAGCCCTGGCCGAGCTGCGCGAGCGCGGCGTCGATGCCATCGCGCAGATCCCCTCCGGCGACCCCGGCGAAGTCATCAGCGACCAGGCCAGGCGCCTGAAGTGCGACCTGATCGTGATCGGCCACCGCCACCTGTCCCGGCTGGAGCGCCTGTTCGAACCCTCGATCGGGCAATGGACCATCGATCACGCCCCCTGCCCCGTGCTGGTGGAAACCCGCGACCGACAACCCTAGCTGCCATGGCCTCCCGTTCCCCCTTGTTTCCCACCCGGGTCAGCTACCAGCCTTCGGCCGCCAGTTCGGCCGTGGCGAGCAGGCGCTGCTGGCGGCGATACGCCAGCTGCGTGACCCCGATCTCGTAGCCGATGGACTCGCACAGCTGAGCGGCCTCGGCCTTGATCCTGAAGGCTGCGACGCGTTCATCAACCTGCTGCCGCTGCTGGCCGCGCCGACGGCACCGATCGACCTGTTGCGCGCCGGCTCTCCGTTCATTGCCGCCAGCGAACTGGACCTGCTGGTCTGCCTGCTGCGCATCGCACAATGGCGGCATGCGCGCCCACGCGAAGACGACACGCTGGCACCGTTGCGCCAGCAGCTGGCGCGCTGTGCGATCGCCGTGCAGGCGGCAAAACTGCCGTTGCGACAGCGCTCGTTGTCACCGGTCGGGCTGAGGCTGCTCGATCCCACCGGCTGGCTGCGGCAGCGATGACCCGGCCGCGCCGACCGTGCGCAATCGCGCACAGGGAGCGGCTACCTGGCGCGCTCAGCAATCCATCCTGCCGTGCGCACTGCCTTCGTCGTCGAGCACGTGCGCATGCAGGACCACCTGGTTGCGGCCAGCCCGCTTGGCGGCATACAGGCCGGCATCGGCGTCTGCCAGCAACTGATCGGCACTGGCCAGCGCCGGCGGATGCAGGTAACCCACGCCGACGCTGATGCTGACCGGGCCTTCCGGCAATGGCAGCGCTTCGACCGCTTCGCGCAGCCGTTCGGCCAGCGCCAGCACCCCGACAACGGGCTTCCAGGCACGATGACGGCGAATTCTTCACCGCCATAACGCGCAACGCTGTCACCACCGCGACCGGCTATGGCCTTCAGCACCCCGGCCACCGCCTGCAAGCAACGATCACCGGCCGGATGGCCGTGCTGGTCGTTGAAGGCCTTGAAGTGGTCGATATCCACCAGCAGCAGGCCCAGCTCGGTGCCGCTGCGCCGCGCGCGATTCCATTCGGAGGTCAGCCGCGCGTCGAACTCGCGGCGATTGGCCACGCCGGTGAGGCCATCCTGCCGCGCCAGTTGATCCAGTGCTGCCTGGCGTTCCAGAAGATCGGTCTGCAGCAGGACGCTGCGCAGGCCGAAGCCGAGCGTGGCCACCACGAAACCCGCCACTGCCAGCGGTCGGGCATGGTCGACCACCAGAGTACCCACCACCAGCAGCAGCAAGGGCAGGATCATCGGCCCGGCAGACTGCACCGTGCGCGACAGCCGCGGATGCGGCACTGCGCCCGTGACGGGCGCCCGGTCCAACGCCAGCACCGCCGCCAGCAGGAACGGCAGGTCGATCAACAGATCATTGAAGGCTCCGAATGCGTCTTCCGAGGTGTAATGGTTGATGTAGTAAGCCACCAGCAGATAAGCCAGTGCGTACAGCGCCAGCACCCGGAAGAAACCGCGCCGCTCGGGGACGTCACCGGCCAGCCAGCGCACCACCGCAAAGCCAGCGATGCACAGGTTCTGGATGTCGAACATACGCTGCATGTTCGACATCGCATGGGCATCGACATCGATGCGGGCGGCAAACGATTCGGTATGCACGAAGAACAGCACGCCCAGCAGCGCGGCCATTGCCGCATCGATCAGGCTGATGCCCGACCGCTCGCGGCGTGCGCGCGCCAGGATGAACACCAGTGGCACGCCGTACAGTACGTACAACAGCAGGCTGGCGTGGGGAGTGAAATCGGCCCGCCCGGCGCCCAGCGCGTCGATCATGTTGAACGCCATGCCGCCGGCCCACAGCAGCAGCGCCAATGCCATGGCCCGCCACCCCAGTGCAGCGCGGTCGCGGCGGGCCCGCCACAGGCAGGCCACCGCAGCCAGCAACGGGGCGCCGGTCAGAAAGACGAAGGAGCCCGCCCCGGCGGGACCGGGCCACAGGGCCAGCACCAGCCCATGGCACAGCTCATACAGCAGCGCCAGCACTACCGGCATGCATCCCCCCGATCCGCAAGGCCGTCTGAGCGCACGATAGCGCGCCAGCACGCCACAGCGGCGTGATCCACTGCGGCAAAACGACACTCCGCGTGCGCCGCCATGGTAGTGGCGGCCGCGGGGCGGGCAACCCGGGGGAACCCCGGGGGTGGGGGGGGGGGGGGGGGGGGGCGGCGGGCCCCCCCCCCCCCCCCCCCCCCCCCCCCCCCCCGGGCGCCCCGGGGGGGGCCGGCCCGCGGCCCCCACTACCATGGCGGCGCACGCGGAGTGTCGTTTTGCCGCAGTGG
>NZ_JAZKVY010000054.1:0-450 GCF_036624925.1 Stenotrophomonas sp. A3_2 | reverse complement strand
GAAGTGGATGATCTGGAGATCCGCGCGTGGTTGAACCATGCCGAGAAGCTGGCGGTGGATACGTTCGCACTGGTGCCGTCGCGCAGCCGACCGCGAGGGTAGGGTTCTTTGCAGGGCTGCGCCCTGCACCCGTGGTAGTGCCGGCCGCTGGCCGGCAACTCCAACAGCAACAGCGTGCATTCCGTGGTTGGGCGGGGCGGTGCCGGAGTGCGGGGACGCCGCAAGTACGTCCCTGTAGGCTTGGCAGCCGCATCCATGCGGCTGACACCCCGCACTCCGACACCGCCCCACCTCTGACAGATTTCTGCGGCTGTCGGTAGGTGTCGACCTTGGTCGACACTTCTGTCAGATATCGAAATCAATCTGGGGTCAGATCCGTTTTGCTACGGGAAACCGCTCTGGCCCCCCTTTGATTTGGCTATCAGACCGAAGTGTGGGCCCAGGGGGACC
>NZ_JAZKVY010000053.1:0-517 GCF_036624925.1 Stenotrophomonas sp. A3_2 | reverse complement strand
GGTTGCCGGCATCGGCATCGCGGCCGAGCGCCACCCCGGCGCGCGCTTCCTGCTCGTGGGCGACGAGGCACGGGTCGCTCCGCTGCTGGCTGCCGACAAGCGGGCCGCCGCGGTCTGCGACCTGCGCCATGCGCCCGACGTGATCGCCAACGACGCCAAGGTGGCCACCGCGCTCCGCGCGAGGCAGAGCAGCATGCGCCGCGCCATCGACGCGGTGGCGGAAGGCGAGGCGCAGGGCGTGGTCTCCGCCGGCAACACCGGCGCGCTGCTGGCGCTCGCCAAGATCGTGATCAAGACGCTGCCCGGCATCGACCGGCCCGCCATGTGCGCCATCATGCCGAGCGCGCGCGGCGACGTGGTGATGCTCGACCTCGGTGCGAACCTCGCCTGCGATCCCCGTAATCTTGTTGAGTTTTCTCTCCTCGGCGACATGTTCGCGCGCACCGTGCTCGGCCTGCCCAGCCCCACGATCGGCCTGCTCAACGTGGGCAGCGAGGAGCTGAAGGGCGACGAGCGA
>NZ_JAZKVY010000052.1:0-417 GCF_036624925.1 Stenotrophomonas sp. A3_2 | reverse complement strand
ACGCTCTCGAGTTGACCAAGCCGCTCAAGCGTCAGGGGCTTCAGCGCCCGCGCGATCTCCAGTTCCAGCAGGTGAGTTGTGGCACCGGTGTCAATCGGCGTGCAAACGGGACCCCCTATCGGCGCGCAAAAGGGACCCCCTTTCACGATGGCGCAAGGTTGATCGGACACGCGCCTTTGCGCTGCGCGCGGCGTAGGGAGGGCGGAGCCCGACCGGAGGCGCGCGCAGCGCAAAGCATCTTTTAATCGGAGGTCGGTGGGGGCGATCAGCTGCGGTTTTTGAAGCGCCAGCTGTCATTGCCGGTCTCGACGATGTCGCAATGGTGGGTGACGCGATCAAGGAGCGCGGTGGTCATCTTGGGATCGCCGAACACGGTGGGCCATTCGCCGAACGCGAGGTTGGTGGTGATGATGACGC
>NZ_JAZKVY010000051.1:0-332 GCF_036624925.1 Stenotrophomonas sp. A3_2 | reverse complement strand
CGTCCCTGGGGGCTTGGCAGCCGCATCCATGCGGCTGACACCCCGCACTCCGACACCGCCCCACCTCTGACAGATTCCGGCGGCTGTTGGTAGATGTCGACTTTGGTCGACACGGTAGAGCCACGCCATGCGTGGATGAATCTCCCTCGAAATCGAATATTTGGAATTGGAATCGCAAAGCATACACGCCAGGCGTGTTTGCTTTTCTATTTAAATGCTAAATATTCTATTTCTATGTATTTTCATCCCCGCATGGCTTGCATCTACCGTGTCGACCAAAGTCGACATCTACCAACAGCCGCCGGAATCTGTCAGAGGTGGGGCGGTGTCGG
>NZ_JAZKVY010000050.1:0-338 GCF_036624925.1 Stenotrophomonas sp. A3_2 | reverse complement strand
CGGGCGATTCCACCTGCAGGTGTGCACGACCACCCCGTGCTGGCTGCGCGGCTCGGATGAGGTGGTTGCGGCCTGCAAGAAGGTCACCGGCATCCAGAGTTTCGGCGAGACGAGCGAGGACGGGATGTTCACGCTCACCGAGGTGGAGTGCCTGGGCGCCTGCGTGAACGCGCCGATCCTGCAAATCAACGACGATTTCTACGAGGATCTGGATTACGGCCTGACGGAAAAGCTGCTCGGCGCGATCAGGCGCGGCGAGGCGCTGCCGGCGCCGGACTCGATGACCGGGCGGCAGACCTCCGCCCCGGCGGGCGGGCCCCAGACCCTGCTGAGCGTGA
>NZ_JAZKVY010000049.1:0-366 GCF_036624925.1 Stenotrophomonas sp. A3_2 | reverse complement strand
CGCGCGCATCGGCTTTGGCGCGTTGCGCTTCATCGCGGGCAGCCTGCTTGGCCCGGTGGCGCAGCTCTGGGGCCTGTGGAGCAAGTACCGCGAACTGGGCTCGATCGCCGCGCTCTTCCCGCGCTTTGCCGCCGCCGCCTCGCTCGCGCGGGTCGCCGTGCTCGCGCTGGGGCGCGGCGTGCTGCAATTGGGCGCATTCCTGCTGGCCAATCCGGTGGTGCTCCTGATCGCCGGGATCACGCTCGCGCTGGCGGGTCTGGCCTATGCCGTCTGGCGCAACTGGGACCGGATCAGGGCGGGCTTTGCCCAGGGCATCGCCTGGGTCACGCGCCAGTTGACCGCGTTCAAGGCTGCGCTCGCCACGAT
>NZ_JAZKVY010000048.1:0-301 GCF_036624925.1 Stenotrophomonas sp. A3_2 | reverse complement strand
TCACGCTGGCCCAGCCGGTGCGTTCTCCATTGAGCATCAGGCTGAGCGGAGGCGTGAACACAATAAACGGCCCGCTGCTGACCAGCCTGTACCTCTGTCAGGTGTCCGATCCGTCCGTCACCAGGTGCCGCTGAGCCGCCGGGTGCGTCCAGGTGCTCCGGGATGGGCCGGGCAGCGGCGGCAGGGCGTGCCGATACGATGGGACAGTTGAAACGGCGCGGCGGCAAGGCGACATTGCCCCCGCCATGACCGAGCTCCTCGACTACGCGGCGCTGGACGCCGCGCCCGGCGCCGCCCCCCC
>NZ_JAZKVY010000047.1:0-345 GCF_036624925.1 Stenotrophomonas sp. A3_2 | reverse complement strand
GAGCAGGGCTTCACCGTACAGCCGACGGCCGGCGGTTCGCTCGACGTCTCGCGCGGGAGCCTCGGCACGACGATCGTCGCGGGCGCGTTCGCCGGGCAGGACATGCACGTGCGGTTCGACGTGCATTTCACCCCGGATGCCGAGGGCACCCTGGCCGCGTTCGAGCACTCCGCGGTCGGGGGTTTCTTCAAGGGCGGGGCCATCGGCGCGGCCAAGGCGGGCGATGTCGTCCGCGACGCGGCGCACCTGGCCGGGGTGCGACTGGCGCAACAGGGGGTCCTGGTCGGGGGCGTCCCGGACGGAGTCGTTCCCGAACCCGCCGCCGCCCCGATCGCGGGCGACCCG
>NZ_JAZKVY010000046.1:0-323 GCF_036624925.1 Stenotrophomonas sp. A3_2 | reverse complement strand
GAACGGGCCATGTGCCCGCAATCCGTATCGGGTTCCGTCTGCAACGCCGGGAACAGTGCCGTGAAACCACGGCCCCGTGCGGTCAGGAAGAAGCGTCCGCCCGGTCTCACTGTCCGCGGAGTCGTAGGTGCAGAACTCTATGGCTTCGGCGTGCAGAGAGAACACGGCGACGGTGGCGCCGCCGGGCACGAGCGTGACCCCGGGCGGCGGCACGCTCAACGTTCGGCCACCGATCGGAAAAGTTCCGCATAGGCGCGCGCCGGTGCGGCCCAGGAGACATCTGTTCGCATGGCGTTTTCCTGCATCTTGCGCCACACTGGCTG
>NZ_JAZKVY010000006.1:0-334 GCF_036624925.1 Stenotrophomonas sp. A3_2 | reverse complement strand
GCAACAGCGCATACCGCGCCGCCCCTGATATCTATAGCGGCTTCTCCGGCCCCAGCAGCTTCGGCAGTGGTCAGTTTGCATTCGCAACGGGGTGCCGCGGGCCAGTGGTCGGTCTGTTCAGTGCCGCGGGATGGCTGTTTCTGCCACCTGGTTACGTTTCGCGCTCTGGATTCGATTTAAGCTTCACGACCTGGCAGTCTAAGACACTGGCGTCTCTCGGCGTCACTCCCGGCACCTACACCTGGAGCTGGGCTCCGGTGCGACAGCGGACGACCTCGTGCTAAAAATCGTCGCCCCTGCCAACCAAAATACCGATGTGCCCGAGCCCGGCACG
>NZ_JAZKVY010000045.1:0-334 GCF_036624925.1 Stenotrophomonas sp. A3_2 | reverse complement strand
AACATTTTTACGGGTTTCCGGCGCGCGAGGGGATGGTGAAGGTGGCGGGGGTTAATGCGCTGGGTCCGGTCGATCCGGACGCGGTAGGGCGGGACGTGGCGCCGGCGGAACAGGACGAGATGGTGCGGGTGCTGGGTGGGCGGCTTTTCGGGCTGGCACCGGCGCCGGCGCGGTCCGCGCGGTGCTGCCATACGGCGACGCCGGACCATGATTTCCTGGTGACGCCGCATCCGGAGATGGCGAATGTGGTGATTGTTTCGGCGTGCTCGGGGCATGGGTTCAAGCATGCGGCGGCGGTGGGTGAGACGCTGGCGGCGCAATGGACAGGGGAGAC
>NZ_JAZKVY010000044.1:0-26029 GCF_036624925.1 Stenotrophomonas sp. A3_2 | reverse complement strand
CCACTACCGGAATGCGAGCCGAAATGACACGGCGCAGAAAACAGAAAGGCCGCGGTCTGCACCGCGGCCCCTGAAACGCGGTGGGGGGCCACGCGTGGTTGGCGCCCCCGGGAAGGGGGGGTTTAAACCCGTGGGGTTTTGGGCCCGCAACCCCCAGCAATCCCCCACTCCTTCACCCCTTGGCCGGCCTGCGGCGGGCACTACCATGGCGATGCGCGGCACCCCGTATAGTCGGCCCATGATCACCACCACGCCGGCCGACCTCCCCGCCATCCTGCACACCCTGCGCAGTGCCTGGCAGTCGCAGCGCCCTTCGCTCGACCAGCGCGAAGCCGACCTGCGCCGCCTGCGCGAGGCGCTGAAGCCACGCCTGGACGAGATGGCCCAGGCCATCGCCGAGGACTTCGGCCACCGCGCCCACACCGAATCGAAACTGGCCGATGGCATGAGCGTGCTGTCGGCCATCGACCACCTGCGCCGCCACCTGCGGCGCTGGTCGAAACCGCAGCGTGTGGGCGCCGGCTGGCGGCTGTGGCCAGCGCGCGCGCAGTTGCGGCCGACGCCGCTGGGTGTGGTCGGGGTGATCTCGCCCTGGAATTACCCGGTCACGCTGGCACTGGTGCCACTGGCCACCGCCATCGCCGCGGGCAACCATGTGCTGCTGAAGCCGTCTGAACACACGCCGCGCACCAGCGCGTTCCTGGCCGATCTGCTGGCCAGTGTGTTCCCGCCCGATCGCGTGATGGTGGTGCAGGGCGGGGCAGACGTGGCCTCCGCGGTGTCCTCGCTGCCGCTGGACCATCTGTTGTTCACCGGCTCGACGGCTGTTGGCCGCAAGGTGATGGCCGCCGCCGCCGAGCATCTGGTGCCGGTCACCTTGGAACTAGGCGGCAAGTCGCCGGCGATTGTCTGTCGCGATTTCCCGCTGGATAAAGCCGCAGCGCGGCTCGCCACCGGCAAGTGGTTCAACGCTGGCCAGACCTGCATCGCGCCGGATTACGTGCTGATCGATACCGCGCGCCAGCGCGAGTTCGTGCAGGCGCTGCAGCAGCAGGTGCGCGAGCGCTATGGCGACTTCAGCGATGCCGACGACTACACGCGCATCATCAACGACAGCCAGTACCGGCGCCTGCAGGGCTATCTGGCGCAGGCGCGCGAGCGCGGCGTGCCGGTCATTCCGCTGGCGCAGGTGGATGAGGCGCGCGCCGACCGCGAGCGCCTGCTGGTGCCGACCGTGGTGCTGGACCCGCCGGACGACCTGGATCTGATGCGCGAGGAGATCTTCGGGCCGATCCTGCCGGTGCGGGCCTATCCGGATCTGGAGGCGGCCCTGGCCGACGTGCTGTCGCGCGACCGGCCGCTGGCGCTGTATCCCTTCAGCCACGACAAGGCGACGGTGGAGCGCATCCTCGGCCAGGTGGTGGCCGGTGGGGTGACGGTGAATGACACGCTGCTGCACTTCGCCGCCGATGGCCTGCCGTTTGGCGGGGTAGGGGCCAGCGGCATGGGCGCGTACCACGGCCGCGCCGGGTTCGATGCGATGAGCAAGCGGCTGCCGGTGCTGTGGCAGTCGCGCTGGGCGGCCAGCGACCGGCTGCGGCCGCCGTATTCGAAGATTGCGGGTTTGTTGAAGCTGCTGCTGCGGTGAACCCGGGCAGGGCGTGGCTCTGCTGAATCAGGGCCCGGCCCGATTCTTCTGTAGAGCCGAGCCCCATCCCGGCCACCCGGGTAGAATGCCCGCATGAAGATCGCCTCGTGGAACGTCAATTCGCTCAATGTTCGTCTGCCGCACCTGGAGCAGTGGCTCAGGGAGTTCGGCCCGGACATCGTCGGCATCCAGGAAACCAAGCTGGAGGACCACAAGTTCCCCGATTCGGCGCTGATCGCCGCGGGCTACCGCAGCGTGTTCGCCGGCCAGAAGACCTACAACGGCGTGGCGCTGCTGTCGCGTGAGCCTGCGCAGGACGTGCAGATCGGCATTCCCGGCTTCGAGGACGAGCAGAAGCGCGTCATCGCCGGTACCTTCGGCGACCTGCGCGTGATCAACCTGTACGTGGTCAACGGCCAGGACATCGGTACCGACAAGTACGACTACAAGCTGCGCTGGCTGGAAGCGGTCCATGCCTGGATCGCCGAAGAGCTGCAGCGCCACCCGAAGCTGATCGTGATGGGCGACTTCAACATCGCCCCGGACGCGCGCGACGTGCACGACCCGGAGGTGTGGAACGACAACCACATCCTGACCTCCACCGCCGAGCGCGGCGCATTGAACAAGCTGCTGCAGCTGGGCCTGCACGACGGCTTCCGCCTGCACAACGACGAGGCGGGTACCTTCAGCTGGTGGGATTACCGCGCCGCCGGCTTCCGCCGCAACCTGGGCCTGCGCATCGACCTGACCCTGGTTTCCGATGCGCTGAAGAGCGGTGCGGTGGCTTCGGGCATCGACCGCGAGCCGCGCACCTGGGAACGCCCGAGTGACCATGCGCCGGCCTGGGTGCAGTTGGTTTGAGTTGAGGTAGCGCCGGGCCATGCCCGGCGAGCGCAGCGGCGGCAGGGTGACGCCGGGCATGGCCCGGCGCTACCCCTCAGATCACCGTATGCTCTTGCGGGTGAACAGGTTGACGATCGCCAGCAGGATCACCGCACCGATCAGAGAGAACAGGAAGGTGCGGATGGTGATCGCTTCGTTGATGCCACCGCCGAACAGCCAGCCGGAAATCAGCGCGCCGACGATGCCGACCACGATGTTGAGGATGATGCCCTGCTGGGCATCGCGCTTCATGATGATGCTGGCCAGCCAGCCTACGATGCCGCCGACGATCAGCCAGATGATGATGCCCATGATCGAACCTCCGGTGGGAAACTGTGACCAGTTGACGCGCACGGCTGTGAACCCGTCGTGCAATTGCGTGATGGGCGCGTGCGGATGAGCCTGCCAGCCACCCTCGACGGCCCCTGGCGCTTCGGCCCCGTGACGGTCTGGCGCTGCCCGCACGTGCCGGGCCAGCGCGGTGAACCGCAGGCCCGGCAGGTACTGGCGCAGGCGCTGGGCACCGATCCGCAGACGCTGCCACTGGTCCGTGACGACAAGGGCCGGCCGGAGCTGAGCGGCCCGTTGGCCCACTACGGGACCGGCTGGAGCCACAGCGGTGAGGTGCTGCTGGTGGCGCTGGGCGAAGGCGTGCGGCTGGGCGTGGACCTGGAACTGCTGCGGCCGCGGCCTCGTCTTCTGGAAATCGTGCGGCGCTTCTTCCACCCGCAGGAGGTGGCCTGGCTGGAACGCCTGGACGAGGCCGACCGCGAGCACTGGTTCTTCCGCGCGTGGTGCGTCAAGGAGGCGATCCTGAAGGCGCACGGCCAGGGCATCTCGTTCGGCCTGCACCGCCTGCAGCTGGCGCCGGGGGCCGATGGCGCCCTGCACCTGCGCTGGTGCGACCTGGAACTGGGCGAGGCCGCGCGCTGGCACCTGCACGAATGGCAGGCCAGCGGCCAGTTCCGTGCGGCGTTGGCCTGGTATCCGCACTGAAGCGGGGAATCAGCGCGCAAAACCGGCGATAATGGCGGCATGAGCGAACACCCACTTCCCGCCAGCGTGGCTGCCACGCTGGAACAGGGCCTGGCCAGCATGGGCCTGGACGCCGCGCTGGCGCCGCCGCTGCTGCGCTACCTGGCCCTGCTGCACCGCTGGAACGGCACCTACAACCTCACCGCCATCCGCGACCCGCAGGAGATGGTTACCCGCCACCTGCTCGATTCGCTGGCGATGCAGCCGTTCGTGGCTGATGGCAGCCTGGCCGACCTCGGTACCGGTCCCGGGTTGCCGGGCATCCCGCTGGCGATCGCCTGCCCGGGCCTGCAGGTCACCCTGGTCGAGAGCAACGGCAAGAAGGCGCGCTTCATGCGCGAGGCCGTGCGCCAGCTCGGCCTGGGCAATGCCCGCGTGGCCGAATCGCGCGCCGAGGCGCTGGACGAGGCCGGCCGTTATGACCAGCTGACCGCCCGCGCGATGGACACCCTGGCCGGCATCGTCCGCGTCGGTGGCCACCTGCTGCGGCCCGGCGGCGTGCTGCTGGCCATGAAGGGCGTCTACCCGCATGAGGAGATCGCGGAACTGCCGGCTGGCTGGCAGGTGCGTGAGGTGACCCCGCTGAGCGTGCCCGGCCTGGCCGGCGAACGCCACCTGGTCACCGTTGCAGGTCCCTGATTCGCGCCGCCAGCCCTTTGTGGAACAACGGGTTGGCGATCCACGATTTCCGCAAGGGGCCGGTTGTACGCATAATGATCGGTCCCAACCATCCGTCGACGAGGCACACCCGCATGGCCCGCATCATCGCCATCGCCAACCAGAAGGGTGGCGTCGGCAAGACCACGACCGCCGTCAACCTGGCCGCTTCCCTGGCCAACGCACCCAAGCGCGTGCTGTTGGTCGACCTGGACTCGCAGGGCAACGCGACCATGGGCAGCGGCGTGGACAAGCGTGAGCTGGCGGCCTCCACCTGCGATCTGCTGCTGGGCGAGAACAGCGCCGCCGATGTGCGCGTGCAGACCGCCGAAGGCTACGACCTGCTGCCGGGGAACATCGACCTGACCGCCGCCGAGATCCAGCTGATGGGCCAGAGCGAGCGCGAGCAGCGGCTGAAGCGCGCGCTGGCGCCGATCCGCGACGAGTACGACTACATCCTGATCGATTGCCCGCCGGCGCTGTCGCTGCTGACGCTCAACGCGCTGGCCGCCGCCGATTCGGTGATCGTGCCGATGCAGTGCGAGTACTACGCACTGGAAGGCCTGAGCGCGCTGGTGGAAACCATCGAAGCGCTGCGCACCAGCCTGAACCCCGCGCTGGAGATCGAAGGCGTGCTGCGCACCATGTTCGACGTGCGCAACAACCTGGCCAACGCAGTGTCGGCCGAGCTCACCGAGCACTTCGGCGACCGCGTGTTCCGCACCATCGTGCCGCGCAACGTGCGCCTGGCCGAGGCACCCAGCCATGGCCAGAGCATCGTCGGCTACGACCGCGCCTCGCGCGGTGGCGTGGCCTACCTGGGCCTGGCCGGCGAGATCATCCGCCGCAACAACGAACGCAACAAGGCCGGCAAGGCCGTGGAGACCGTCTGATGACCAGCAGCAAGCCGGCAGCCAAGAAGCGAGGCCTCGGCCGTGGCCTGGATGCGCTGCTGGGCCCGAAGGGCGCGGTCAGCCAGGTGCAGGCCACCACCGCGGTGATCGAGCCGCTGCCGGGTGAAGTGCTGCGCAAGTTGCCGGTCGGCCAGCTGCAGCCGGGCAAGTACCAGCCGCGCCGCGAGATGGACGAGGGCAAGCTGTCCGAGCTGGCCGACTCGATCAAGTCGCAGGGCGTGATCCAGCCGATCCTGGTGCGCCAGCTGCCGGCGGGCAACTACGAAATCGTCGCCGGTGAACGCCGCTGGCGCGCATCGCAGCTGGCCGGGCTGGACGAAGTGCCGGTGGTGGTGCGCGAGCTGGAAGACCGCACCGTCATCGCGATGGCGCTGATCGAGAACATCCAGCGTGAAGACCTCAACCCGCTGGAAGAAGCCGAGGCGCTGCAGCGCCTGATCAGCGAGTTCACCCTGACCCATGCCGAGGCCGCCGAGGCCGTCGGTCGCTCGCGCGCGGCGGTGTCCAACCTGCTGCGCCTGCTGGAACTGCCGGTGGCGATCCGCCTGCTGCTGGAAACCCGCCGCCTGGAAATGGGGCATGCCCGCGCGCTGCTGACCCTGGCCCCCGAGCTGGCCGGCAAGCTGGCGCAGGAAGCGGCCGATGAAGGCTGGTCGGTGCGCGAGGTCGAGCGCCGTGCGCAGGCCTTCGCCGCCGGCAAGGTGCCGAGCAACCGCCCGGTGGCGACGCCGAAGGTGCAGCAGGCCGACATCGCCTCGCTGGAAACCGAACTGTCCGAAGCGCTGGGTGCCAAGGTGGCGATCAACCACGGCCGTGGCGGCAAGGGCAAGCTGATCATCCACTACACCGATCTGGACACCCTGGACGGCGTGCTGGAAAAGCTGCGTACGCGCCAGGGCTGAACCCGGCGCCACATCACGCCGGCCGACGCATCCCCGCGACGTCGGCCACGCCGATGGCAGCGGGGTGCTTTGATCGAGACCCGCGATGACCATCCTGCTTACCGGCGCTGCCGGCTTCATCGGTGCCTACACCGCCCGCGCGCTGCTGGAGGCCGGCCAGGCCGTGGTCGGTCTGGACAACTTCAACGATTACTACGACCCGCAGATCAAGCGTGACCGCGTGGCCGCGCTGTGCCCGGCGCTGGACCTGCGCACGCTGGACCTGACCGATAACGAAGGCCTGGCCGCGCTGTTCGACGAAGTGAAGCCGACCGCCGTGATCCATCTGGCTGCACAGGCCGGCGTGCGCTATTCGCTGGAAAACCCGCAGGCCTACGTCGATAGCAACCTGGTCGGCTTCGTCAACATGCTCGAGCTGTGCCGCCACCGTGGCGTGCAGCACCTGGTGTATGCCTCCAGCAGTTCGGTGTACGGCGACTCGGCCACGCCGCCGTTCTCCGAGGACCAGCGCGTGGACCAGCCGCGCTCGCTGTACGCGGCGACCAAGGCGGCCAACGAGCTGATGGCCTACACCTACGCACAGCTGTACGGCCTGCATGCCACCGGGCTGCGATTCTTCACCGTGTATGGCCCGTGGGGCCGGCCGGACATGGCACCGCTGCTGTTCTCGCGGGCGGTGCTGGCCGGTCGGCCGATCGACGTGTTCAACGAAGGCCGTATGCAGCGCGATTTCACACATGTCTCCGACATTGTGTCCGGTATCCTCGGCGCCCTCGCGCATCCGGCCGACGGCCCGGTGCCGCACCGGGTGTTCAACCTCGGCAACCATACGCCGGTCGAGCTGGAGCGCTTCATCAGCGTGATCGAGCAGGCCGCCGGCCGCCCCGCGCAGAAGGTCTACAAGCCCATGCAGCCCGGCGACATGGTGCGCACGATGGCCGATACCCGGCGCGCACATGACGCTTTCGGCTTCGATGCGGTGACCCCGATCGAACAAGGCCTGCCGCCTGTGGTGCAGTGGTGCCGCGAGTATTTTGGTGATCGCGCCTGAGAATGGATCCTCATGCCGCCGGGTTCATCTTCGGATAACCTCGGTTTCGGAGAATGCGCGGTCTTTGTCCCCCCTTTGGCCGAGTGCCTTATGAGCCAACCCGAGCTTTCCGTTGTCGTCCCGGTGTTCAACGAGCGCGACAATGTTGCCCCGCTGGTCGCCGAAATCACCGCTGCGCTGCGTGGCCGGCTGCCGTTCGAGATCGTCTACATCGACGACCACTCGCGTGATGACACCCTGGCGGTGCTGCAGGGGCTGAAGGCAACCACCCCGGAACTGCGCGTGCTGCACCATGTGAACCAGAGCGGGCAGAGCACGGCGGTGCGCACCGGCGTCAAGCATGCGCGGGCGCCGTGGATCGCGACCCTGGATGGCGATGGCCAGAACGATCCGGCCGATATTCCCAAGCTGCTCGCCGCACGCGACGCCGCCGACGCGCAGGTGAAGCTGTTCGCCGGTTGGCGCGTCAACCGGCAGGACAGCAGCAGCAAGCGCTGGGCCAGTCGCTGGGCCAATGCCATCCGTGCGCGCATGCTGCGCGACGACACCCCAGACACCGGTTGCGGCATCAAGCTGTTCGAACGCAGCGCGTTCCTCGACCTGCCGTATTTCGACCACATGCACCGCTATCTGCCGGCGCTGATGCAGCGCGCCGGCTGGAAGACCACCAGCGTGCCGGTCAACCACCGCCACCGTACCGCCGGTGTGTCCAAGTACAACAACCTCGGCCGCGCGCTGGTCGGCATCCGCGATCTGCGTGGCGTGGCCTGGCTGATCACCCGAAGCAAGCGCACCGCGGTGGAGGAGCGCTGATGGATCTGGAGCTTCACTGGCTGGATCAGCCCTTGACCTGGCTGTACTGGACCGGCCTGCATGTAACCGGCTGGAAGCTGATCGGTTACACCGGCGCACTGATGTTCGGCGGCCGCTGGCTGGTCCAGTTCATCGCCTCCAAGCGCGCTGGCAAGCCCGTCATCCCGCGCCTGTTCTGGTACATGAGCGTGATCGGCAGCCTGATGACGCTGAGCTACTTCCTGTTCTCGGCCAAGCAGGACTCGGTGGGTGTGCTGCAGAACCTGTTCCCGGCGTTCACCGCGCTGTACAGCCTGCACCTGGACATCAAGCACCGCGGCTGGAAGCGCGACAAGGCCAGCCACTGAAGCTGCGCCGGGATGCGGTCTGCCGTGGGTAGAGTCGACTGTCAGTCGACTTTGGCGCGGAGCGCGGGCTTTGCCACGTCTGGCCGAAGAGCAGCCGACTGACAGTCGGCTCTACCACGCGCCTGCGGCGCTTGGGCCCCGGCCTGCGGCCGGTTCCCGGTCCTGCCTGCGCTGCAGGCAGGACCTTCGTCCCATGCCATGAGCCGTGGGCGGTGCCATCATCGGGGTCTGCCTTCCCGGGAACCTGTGCTCGTGAAAACCCGTCTTGCTGTTGCCCTGCTGCTCGCCCTGTCCGCCCCCGCCGTGGCGCTGGCTGCACCGCCCGCCACCGCCGCACCGGCCAGCGTGGCCACCGAATCGCCCGCCGACGCCGCCTTCCGTGCGGTGTACGAGAAGGAATGGAAGTGGCGCCAGGATGGCGGCGGCGAGGCCAGCGAGGACGAGGACGCCCCGGCCAATGCCACCCGCATGCCCGACGTCGGCCCGGCCGCGCAGCAGGCGCGCCTGAAGGTGTGGGACGAGACCCTGGCCGCGCTGAAGAAGATCGACCCGAAGACCCTGTCGCCCGACAACCAGGTCAACTACGCGATCTACCGCGACCAGGTGTTCAACCTCGCCGAAGAGGTGCGCCTGCGCGGCTACGAGATGCCGTTCAACGCCGACTCCTCGTTCTGGTCCAACCTGTCCTTCATGGCCCGGCGCGAGATGAAGACCGTACAGGACTACCAGAACTACATCGCACGGCTGAACGATGTGCCGCGTTACTTCGGCCAGCAGACCGAGAACATGCGCGCCGGCCTGAAGCGCGGCTTCAGCGTGCCGCGCGCGGTGCTGGATGGCCGCGAAGTGTCCATCGCCACCGTCGCCGAGCTGAAGGACCCGACCGAATCGCCGCTGTACGCGCCGTTCAAGAAGCTGCCCAACAGCATCCCGGCCGCCGAACAGGCCAGGCTGCAGGCGCAGGCGCGTGAAGCGATCAGCGGCAAGGTGGTGCCGGCGTTCCAGCAGCTGCGCACCTTCTTCGTCAACGAGTACGTGCCGCAGGCGCGCACCACCCTGGCCGCCGAAGCGATGCCCGATGGCAAGGCGTACTACAAGCAGCAGATCCACGAATACACCACGCTGGACCTGTCGCCGGAGGAGATCCACCGCATCGGCCTGGATGAGGTGGCACGCATCCAGAAGGAAATGAACGACATCATCAAGCAGGTGAAGTTCAAGGGCAGCTTCGCCGAGTTCCTGACCTTCCTGCGTACCGATCCGCAGTTCTACGCCAAGACGCCGGAAGAGCTGCTGTCACGCGCCGCGTGGATCTCCAAGCGAACCGATGGCCAGCTGGGCAAGTACATGACGTTGCCGCGCGCGCGCTTCACCATCGTGCCGGTGCCGCCGGACATCGCGCCGTTCTGGACCGCCGGCCGCGGTGGCATGGGCACCTACTGGCTCAACACCTACAACCTGCCGTCGCGCCCGCTGTACAACCTGCCGGCACTGACCCTGCATGAGTCCGATCCGGGCCACGCGTTGCAGGGCGCGATCGCCGCCGAGCAGAAGAACCTGCCCGAGTTCCGCCGCAACGCCTACATCTCCGCCTATGGCGAAGGCTGGGCGCTGTACTGCGAGAAGCTGGGCGTGGAAATGGGCATCTATGAAACCCCGTACGAGGATTTCGGCCGTCTGACCTACGAGATGTGGCGTGCTGCGCGCCTGGTGATCGACACCGGCGTGCACAGCAAGGGCTGGACCCGCGAGCAGGCATTGGCCTACCTGCGTGACCACACCGCGCTGAGCGAGCATGAAGTGACCACCGAAGTGGATCGCTACATTTCCTGGCCGGGCCAGGCGCTGAGCTACAAGCTGGGCGAGATCGCCATCGTGCGCCTGCGTGCGCAGGCCGAGAAGGAGCTGGGCGACAAGTTCGACATCAAGGGCTTCCACGACACCCTGCTCAAGCAGGGCTCGGTGCCGCTGCCGGTGCTGGAACAGCAGATCCAGGCCTACATCGCCGAGCGCAAGAAGGCCTGACCGTCGTGTAATCGGGTCAGAGCCCCGCCCGAAGGGCGGGGATCCGACCCCCAACCTCACCCCACCGCCCGCGGCTTGGCCACGCGTGCGGCAAACGTCGGCAGCACCAGCAGGGTCAGCACGGTGGCGGTGATCAGGCCACCGATCACCACCGTCGCCAGCGGCTTCTGCACCTCCGCACCGGAACCGCTGGCAATCGCCATCGGAATGAAGCCGACGATCGCTACCAGCGCCGTGGTCAGCACCGCGCGGATGCGGCTGGAGGCACCGTTGATCGCCGCCTGCAGCGGCAGGTCGCCGGCGTCGAGGCGCTCGCGGATCGCCTGCATCAACACCAAGCCGTTCAAGGTCGCCACGCCGGAGACGGCGATGAAGCCCACCGCCGCCGATACCGAGAACGGCATGCCACGCAGCAGCAGTGCGAGGATGCCGCCGACCAGCGCCAACGGCACGCAGCTGAACACCAGAATGGCTTCCTTGCCGCTGCGCAGCGCCATGAACAGCAGACTGCCGATCAGCAGGAACACCACCGGTACCACCGTCGCCAGCCGCTTCTCCGCGCGCTGCAGGTTCTCGAACTGACCGCCCCAGGTCAGGTAGGCACCCGGCGGCAGTGCCACGTCGGCCACCGCTGCCTGTGCCTCGCCGACGAAGCCGCCCAGGTCGCGGCCACGCACATTGGCCTGCACCACCACACGGCGGCTGCCATTGTTGCGGCTGATCTGGTTCGGCCCTTCGCTCACCGTGATGCGCGCCACCGACGACAGCGGAATCACCAGCCCTGACGGCGTGGCGATCGGCAGTGACGCGAGCTGGTCCGGATCGTTGCGCGAGGCATCGTCCAGGCGCACCACCACGTTGAAGCGGCGATCACCTTCGAAGATCTTGCCGGCCGCAGCGCCGCCAATGCCGGTGGACAGCGCATCACTCACGTCCGCGGCGGTCAGCCCGTACTGCGCCGCCGCCACGTGGTCGATCGCTACGTTGAGCGTAGGCAGGCCGGAGATCTGTTCCACCCGCACGTCGGCCGCGCCGTTCACCGCACGCAGCTTCAACGCCACCTGGTCGGCCACCTTCTGCAGCTGGCTGAAGTCATCGCCGAAGATCATTACGGCCAGGTCGGTACGCACGCCGGAAATCAGCTCGTTGAAGCGCAGCTCGATTGGCTGGCTGAACTCGAAGCTGTTGCCCAGCTGCTGCCCGGCCAGTTTCTCGAAGCGCGCCACCAGGGCTTCCTTGTCCAGCTTCGGATCGGGCCAGTCCTTGCGCGGCTTCAGCACGATCACGCTGTCGGAGATATTGGTCGGCATCGGATCGATCGCCGCCTCGGCGGTACCGGTACGCGAGAACACCGTCTCCACTTCCGGCTGCTTGGCAATCACCTTCTCCAACGCCAGTTGCATGGCCAGTGACTGCTCCAGCGACGTCGATGGCACGCGCAGGGCCTGCATCGCCACGTTGCCTTCGTCCAGCGTCGGCATGAACTCACGGCCCAGCAGCGAGAACGAGCCGATGCCCACCACCACCATCATCACCGCGCCAGCCACCACCGTGCGCGGATGCGCTACGGCCTTGCGGATCACCGGCTCGATGCGCGCACGCAGCACGCGTATCAGCCTGGTCTCGTGCTCGCCGTCGTCCGCATGCGCATCGCCTTCCTTCACCTTGGGCTCGCGCACCAGCAGCGCCGTCATCGCTGGCACGAAGGTGAAAGAGAAGAGGAAGGCACCGACCAGGGCCAGCATGAAGGTCGCCGCCATCGGGTGGAACGTCTTGCCCTCCACGCCTTCCAGGGTGAGGATCGGCGCGAACACCAGCAGGATGATCAGCTGGCCGAACGCCGCCGGGCGCGCCATCTTCAGCGCCGAATCGGCGGCCACGCGCAGGCGTTCCATCGCGGTCAGCGCACGGCCCAGTTCGGCGCGGCGCTGGCCCAGCATCAGCAGGGTCGACTCGACCACGATCACCGCACCGTCCACCAGGATGCCGAAGTCCAGCGCACCCAGGCTCATCAGGTTGCCGCTGATGCCGAAGCGGTTCATGCCGATCACTGCGAACAGGAACGACAGCGGGATCACCAGGGCGGTGATCGTTGCCGCACGCAGGTTGCCCAGCAGCAGGAACAGCACCACCACCACCAGCAGTGCGCCCTCGGTGAGGTTCCTGGCCACGGTCTTGATGGTGGAATTGACCAGCACGCTGCGGTCCAGCACCGGTGCCGCCACGATGTCGGCCGGCAGCGATTTGTTCACCTGTTCCAGGCGCGCCGCAGCGGCCTGCGCCACGGTGCGGCTGTTGCCACCGGCGATCATCAGCGCGGTACCCAGCACGGCTTCATGGCCATTGCGGCTGGCCGCACCCAGGCGCGGCGCGCGGCTCAGGTCGACGTCGGCCACATCGGCCACGCGCACCACCACGCCATTGCGGGTGGCGACCGGCGCCTGCGCCAGGTCGTCGGTGGTCAGCGCCAGGCCGTCGGCACGTACCACCAGGCCCTCGCCGGCACGCTGCACGAAACCGGCACCGGCCTGCACGTTGGAACGCTGCAGGGCAGTGACCAGGTCGGCCAGGCCGAGGCCGTGCGCGGCCAGCTTGGCACTGTCCGGATGCACGCCGTATTCCTTGACGTAGCCACCGACCGTATCGACGCCGGCCAGCCCCGGACTGGAACGCATCTGCGGCGCGATGATCCAGTCCTGCACGGTGCGCAGGTAGGTCGCGCGTTCCTCCGGCGTGCGCAGCAGGTTGCCTTCCGGTGTGCGGTAGACCTCACCGGCCTGCCAGCCGGCTTCACCGGGCTTGGCCAGCTTGGCTGGGTCGAACGTGGTGAAGTCCACCGTCCACATCAGCACTTCACCGAGGCCGGTGGTGACCGGCGACAGCATCGGTGATGCACCATCGGGCAGGTCTTCCGACGCTTCGCGCATGCGCTCGGCTACCTGCTGGCGGGCGAAGTAGATGTCGGTGGCATCGGTGAAGATCGCGGTGACCTGCGAGAAGCCATTGCGCGACAGCGAACGGGTGGTGGTCAGGCCGGGAATGCCGGCCAGCGCGGTTTCCAGCGGATAGGTCACCTGCCGTTCGATCTGCTCCGGGGTCAGCGCCGGGGCCACCGTGTTGATCTGCACCTGGCGGTTGGTGATGTCCGGCACCGCGTCGATCGGCAGCTTGCCCAGCTGGAACAGGCCCACGGCGGCGATCAGCGCCGCCATGAACACCACCAGCCAGCGGTGGCGCACCGCTGTTTCAATGATCAGCTTGAACATGATCGCCTCCTCAGTGGCCGTGCTCGGCTTCGCCCTTGGCCAGTTCGGCCTTGAGCAGGAAGGCGTTGGCACCGACGATGCGTTCGCTGCCGCTCAACCCACCGAGGATCTCGATGCGGTCGCCGGCGCGACGCCCGGCCAGTACCGGCTGCGCCTTGAAGCCGCCTTCGACGGCGACGAACACCGCGCTGCTGCCATCGACGTTCTGCACCGCATCGGCGGGCACGCTGAGCGAGCCGTCCTGGCCTTCGGTGACCACCACGGCCGACACCGGCGAACCGGCCGGCGGCAGCGAAGCATCCACCGGCGTGGCGCGGATCACCGCGACGCCGCCCTGCTGGCGGACATCGGCGGCCGAGCCGGTGACGGTGGCGGTGAAGCTGCCCCCCGGCACACTCACTTCCAGCTTCATGCCCGGCGTGACCTGTGCAGCCAGCGCCGGCGGTGCGGTGAACACCAGCTCGTTCATCGACGGGTCGGCGACATCGGCGACTGCACTGCCGGCGGCGACCACACCGCCCGGAGTGACCTGCACGTTACCGACGATGCCGGCCACCGGGCTGGTGATGCGCACGCGGCCACTGGCATCGGGCGCGCCGTTGGCGGCGGCCTGGGCCTGCGCGGCAGCGGCCTGGGCCTGTGCCGCCAGCGAACGTGCGCGCGAGGCTTCCATCTCCTGGCGCGCGACCACGCCCTGGTCGACCAGCGCCTTGTCGCGGCCATAGGCCAGGCGCGCGGCCTCGGCTTCGGCCGAGGCGGCCAGCGCATTGGCACGGAACACCGCCGCTTCGCCACTGACCACGATGGCCAGGGCCTGGTTCTGCTTCACTGCGGTGCCCGGTGCGACCAGCACGCGTTCGACACGGCCGGTCACGGTCGACGCCACCGAGGCACGTGCGCCCACCGACGGCTCGACGCGGCCGGACAGGCGCGTCGAGCCACCGCCACCGCGGCCGATGGCGACCACCTCGATACCGGACGCCTTGATCTGCTCCGGGGTCAGCGGCACCACGCCTTCATCGGCGTCAGCCGGCGCCTTGGCGGCTTCCGCCTTGGCTTCCTTGCTGTCGGTCGCGTGGCCATGGCCATCGTCGGTGCCCGCCTTGGCCGCGGCGGGGTCTTCATTTGCAGGTGTCTGCGCGTTGCCAGCGCAGCCGGCCAGCAGCACGGTCAGCAGCACGCCGCCGATCAGCGGGAAGGTACGGGAGAGAGTCATGGTGCCTCCACAAAAGGTGCGCGCCCTTCAAGGCGGGCAAGATCGATTTCCGCGCCGACGCGCGACAGGCGCGCATCCACGGCGGCGCCGCGGGCGGCGATGAGGGCGCTGCGCGTGCTGCGCAGTTCCAGCTGCGAGATGCGTCCGGCGTCGAAGCCGATGCGTGCAAGGCGGTAGGCCTCTTCGGCGGCGACCACGCTTTCATCGGCGGCACGGGTGCGGCTGCCGGCCGCCTTCAGCCCGGCCACGGCGGACAGGCGTGCGGCCTCGCTGTCGCGGCGCTGCTGGTCCAGGCGTGCCTCGGCCGCGCGCTGGTCGGCATTGGCGGCGCGGATGCCACCGCGGTTACGGTCGAACAGCGGGATGCTGAGGCTGAGCCCGAGGTTGTAGGCACGCTCGCCGCCTTCGCGGAAGCGGGTCTGTGCGGCGGTGACGCTGAGGTCGGGCAGGGCGCGCTTGCGCTCCACGTCGACCAGCTTGCTCGCCGCATCGGCTTCGGCTTCGGCAATGCGCACTGCCAGTGCGGTATCGGTGGCACCGCGCGGCAGCGGTGGTGCGCGGTCGAGCAGGCTGTTGTCGATCGACTGCACCGGCGCATCCAGCAGCGCGGTGCCGGCTAGGCGGGCCAGCGCGGCATCGCGGAACGCCTGTGCTTCATCCAGCGACGCCATGGCATTGGCTACTTCGCTCTGCGCTTGCACCGCGCGCAGCTGTGGTTCGCGGCCCTGCTTGACCATGGCGTTGACGGCGTTGGCGTCATCGCGGGTCAGTGACAGTGCTTCCTCGGCCAGGGTGTAGCGGCGCAGTGCACTTTCCGCCTGTGCATAGACCACCGCCAGCTGGCTGGCCACGTCGCTGCGACTCTGCGCGCCACGCAGGTTGGCCGCCTGGGCCTCGGCACGGGCGGCACGAACGCGCGCGCCACGCTGGCCCCAGACCTCCAGCGGCTGGGACAGGGTGAGTACGGTGTCGGCCTTGCCCATGCCGCGGTAGGTGCCGGAGCCCCAGGCGTTTTCGGCCGACCAGGAAAGGGAGGGGTTGGGTAGCGCACGGGCCTGGTCGGCGCGCGCATCGGCGGCCTCGGCCAGTGCCGTGCCCACACGAGTGCCGGGCAGCTGGTCCAGGCGTTCAAGCAGGGTGTCGTAGGAGGGGGCGGCTTGCGCCATCACCGATGCCGCCGGGGCCAGGCCCAGCAACACGGCGACGACCAGCCCGGCCGCACGCGGCGACCGAGGTGTCAGGATCGACATAGGGGGATTCCGGTTGTGAGTGAAACGGGAGCCCGCAATCGCGGGACGCGCTCAACTCACGCCCGGGGTGGACGCGTCAACTCATCCTGGGCAACCGCATAGGCCGCCGCATCGCCAGCACTCATCCAGCGCGCCGGCAGCGGCGCCCCGAACGCGGCCAGCGTGTGTGCCGGCAGGCTCAGGTTCGAATGGTGGCAGTGGTTGTGGCCACAGGCACTGACATGCTTGCCGTCGCTGTCGCCATCGGAATCCGGTGCGGACTCCACATGCACCGTGCTGGCGTGCGGTTCCACCGTGCACGCCAGCGCGTCGGCCACCGGCACGACCACGAATGCTGCCATCAGCAGCATCAGCAGGGTCGAACGGAGGTGGCGGGTGATCCAGCGCATGAAGGGGAGGCTAGCAAGCGGTTTTCGCCGGATACAATATCAATGGCCGCTTCGGGAATACGTCGGAATCTCCCGTTCAGGTGGGGCGGGCCTTTCGGCCCACCGGGCTGCGCTTCTGTAGAGCCGAGCCCACGCTCGGCTGCTTTCGCACGATCAGCCCCCCGGTAGGGGTCGACCTTGGTCGACACGCTTTTCGACCCCCGACACATTGCCGGCCAGCGGCCGGCACTACCGGTCTGCAGGCAGCTTCGCGATCACCTTGATCTCGAACTGGAACCCGTACAGCCAGGTCACGCCGATACCGGTCAGGGTCGGGTGCGGCGCCTGGCCCCAGTACTCGGGCACGATCGCCCAGGCCTTCTCGAAGTTCTTCTCCGGATCGACCAGGAACACGGTCACGTCGATCACGTCATCGAACGTGCAGCCTGCGGCAGCCAACACCGCATTGAGATTCTCGAAGGCGCGGCGCACCTGCGTCTCGAAGTCCGGCTCGGGCGAACCGTCCTCGCGGCTGCCGACCTGGCCGGAAACGAACAGGAAGCCGTCGGACCGGATCGCCGGCGAGTAGCGGTTGCGCTCGTACAGGGCCTGGCGCCCGGCGGGGAAAACGACATCACGCTGTGACATGGGGAAGATCCCGTGGGAGAGAACGCCATCCTCCTCGCGAGCGCTGTCTGGATAAACCGCGATGATCGGCCTAGATTGATTGCCAATCCCAAATAATCACGGCCGGCCATGGACCGTTTCGAGGCGATGCGGGCCTTTGCCCGGGTAGTGGAAACCGGCAGCTTCACCCGCGCCGCGCACACCCTGCAGATCAGCCGCACCACGGTTACCCAGCTGGTGCAGCAGCTGGAGGCACACCTGCGGCTGCGCCTGCTCAACCGCACCACGCGCCGGGTCAGCGTCACCGCCGACGGTGCGGCCTACTACCCGCGCATCGCCCGCCTGCTGGCCGAGCTGGAAGAGGTGGAGGGCGGGCTGGGTGACGCAGCCAGCCAGCCGCGCGGACGCCTGCGCGTGGATGTGCCGGGGCCCTACGCGCGGTTGCGGCTGGTGCCGGCACTGCCGGATTTCCAGGCGCGCTACCCGGAGATCCAGCTGGACATCGGCGTCAGCGACCGCGAGGTCGATGTCATCGCCGACAACGTCGACTGCGTGATCCGCGGCGGCACCCCGGCCGACCCGGCGCTGGTGGCGCGGCCGCTGGCGGCGCTGCCGATCGGTTTCCACGCCAGCCCCGGCTATGTGCAGCGTTTCGGCTTGCCGACCGATCCGCGCGCGCTGGAAGGGCCGGACCACCACATGGTCGGCTTCCTCAGCCCGCGCAGTGGCCGGGCGCGGGTGTTCACTGCACAACGTGGCGATGAGCGCATCGAGGTGCAGGGCCGCTACACGGTCGGCTTCGACGACGGCAACGCGTATCTGGCGGCCGCGTTGGCCGGCCTGGGGGTGGTGGCGCTGCCCAGCTACATGGCCGCGCCGCACGTGGCGCGCGGCGAACTGCTGCCGCTGCTGCAGGACTGGCGGCTTCCACCCATGCCGATGCATGTGATGTTCCCGCCGAACCGGCACATGAGCCAGCGGCTGCGGGTGTTCATCGATTGGGTGGTGCAAGCGTTGGGGTGATGCACACGCACCTGTAGAGCCGAGCCCACGCTCGGCTGCTTCTCGCTCCAGCGCTCAAGGCCCGCGCTTCGCGCGTGAGCAGAGCACGGGTTCGGCTACAGGGAGGGCTTCCTGCTGCAGGCATGCGAAAATCATCGCGGCACGCAACAGGAACCATCGCCACGCATGAATCGCATCGTCGCACTGGATACCGAAACCACCGGCATCTCCCACCGCCTGGGGCATCGGGTGATCGAAATCGGTGCCGTCGAACTGATCGATGGCCAGCTCACCGGCCGCCAGTTCCACACCTACCTGCAGCCGCAGCGCAGGGTCGATTGGGGCGCACAGCGCGTGCATGGCATCAGCGATGCGATGCTGGTGGGCAAGCCACTGTTTTCCAGCAAGGCCGCCGAACTGCTGGACTTCCTGCGCGGCAGCGAGATGGTCGCGCACAACGCCACCTTCGATGTGGGTTTCCTCGACAATGAGCTGCGCCTGGCTGGCATTCCTGCCACGCTGGCCCAGCACTGTCGCGTCACCTGCAGCCTGAAGCTGGCGCGCGGGCGCTGGCCCGGTCAGGGCAACAAGCTGGACGACGTGCTGCAGCGCCTGCGTATCCCAAGCAAGCGCGGCCTGCACGGCGCGCTCAAGGATGCCCATCTGCTGGCGCAGGTGATTCCGCACCTGCGCTGGGGCCTGGCCGCTGTTACACCGGCCGCAACCAGCGCTCGATCATTGCCACGCCACGTGCCACCCCGTCCTCATGGCTCATCGCCGCGCCCAGGGCTGCCGCGCGTGCGCGTGTTGCGTCGGTTTCAGCGAAGGTGATGGCTGCCGCCAGCGTTGCTGCATCCAGTCGCTTCGGTGACAACGGTGCCGGTGCCACGCCCAACCGATGCAGGCGATCGGCCCAGAAGAACTGATCCGCGGCGAACGGCATCACCAGCGAGGGAATGCCGGCGCGGCAGGCCGAATGCGTGGTGCCGCTGCCACCATGGTGGATGGCGAGTGCGCAATGCGGGAACAGTGCTTCGTGTGGCGTCGGGCCGAGCACGAACACATCTGCTGGCAGCGCGCCCGTCGGCAGCCCGGCCCACCCCGGAAACAGCAGCACCCGGCGCGGTGCCAGCGCCTGCAGCAGGGCCGGCAGCACGCGCTCGCGATCAAACCCGGTCATGCTGCCAAAGCCCAGGTACACCGGCGGCGGCCCGGCATCGAGGAAGGCCTGCAGATCGACCGGGGGCGTCCAGGGCGCATCAGGTAGCCGCCACTGGCCACAGACGATGTGGCTGGCCGGCCAGTCCGCCGGTGGCGGCAGCAGCTGCGGCGAGATGCCATAGAGCATCGGCAGGCCGGACCACAACGCGCGGCGCGGCGATTGCCCCAGTTGCTGGCGTGCCGCGTTGATCGGCCGGCGGAACTGGCGCCAGATCAGGCCGTTGACCAGCCCATAGCTGGCGCGGTTCAACCAGCCCGGCGAGCGTCCCGGTGGCAGGAACGGAGAGCGGAAGGCCCGCGTCGGGGTCAGCGGGATCATGCCGGTGCCGATGACCGGCATTCCGCGGCGTTCGCCCACGCTCATGCCGACAAAGGCCGCCAGGCCACCGGTCAGAATCGCATCGCAGCCTTCTGCGGCCGCATCGGCCTGGCGCATCCAGCCGCTGACATGCTGCAGCGCCATCCGTGCCAGACCGGAACTGGCGGCGGCAACACCGTTGCCACGCGACACCAGGGCGACCACTTCGTCATGGATGTCGCCCTCAAGGGCCGCGTGGGGCACATCCAGGGCCTGCGCGCTGCCCAGGGTGCCGCCATCGGCCAGCAGTGTCACCGCGTGGCCTGCGCCGATCAGCCCATGGCAGAGCATGGCCAGCGGGCGCGTATCGCCTTCGGTTCCGTAGGTCAGGGCCAGCAGCCGCATGGAAAGCTCCGCAGTGATCCGGGCCAGTATGCCGGTTGGCGGGCTCCCGGCCCTGCCGGTTCAGCCGCAGCCTGTGGGTAACTTGCGCAAGTGCTTGAACCCGTGCATAATGCGCGGCTCGCTGTGTCCGGTTTTCTACCGGGCGGCGCCCCCGGGAGCACGTCCCCGGCCGCCCAACGCCAGCGTAACCCTTTGATTCTCTTGACGTGTGGTGGGCAACCATCGAGGCCGCCGTCTCCCGGGCTACGGGCTGACAACTACTACTATCGAGGTGCGCAATGTCCCGCGTATGCCAGGTTTCCGGCAAGCGAGTGCAGACGGGTAACAACGTCTCGCACGCCAACAACAAGACCCGTCGTCGTTTCCTGCCGAATCTGCACGAGCGCCGTTTCTGGGTGGCCAGCGAGAACCGCTGGGTCAAGCTTCGTGTTTCCGCGCATGCACTGCGCACCATCGACAAGAACGGCATTGATTCCGTTCTGGCTGAGCTGCGTGCGCGCGGCGAAAAGGTCTGAGGAGTAAAGCATCATGGCAGGCAAGCGCGATAAGGTCCGTATGATTTCCTCGGCCGGTACCGGCCACTTCTACACGACCGACAAGAACAAGAAGAACACCCCGGGGAAGATGGAATTCCTGAAGTACGATCCGGTCGTGCGCAAGCACGTCCTGTACAAGGAAGGCAAGATCAAGTAATCCGCACGGATTGCTGATCCCCGCGAAGAAACCCGCCCTTGTGGCGGGTTTTTTCATGCCTGGCATCCAGGTGGTGGGTGCCGACCGTTGGTCGGCACGCTCTCCCCGCACCCGGTAGCTGTCGACCCTGGTCGACACGCTGGCTCTCTGCCGTCGGTTCGAAAGGCAGTCGAGCATGGCTCGACTCTACAAATCCTGCTGGGCAGAATGGCCCATCACCTCCCGACGGGCGACGCGATGCTGTTCGAGTGGTTGCTGGGTTCGTATCTGCTGCTGATCGACTGGCTGATCCGGCTGGTCGCGCTGTGCTGGATTCCCACCCGCACCACGCCGGGGGCGGCGCGCAGCTGGCTGCTGCTGGTGGGCTTCGTGCCGCTGCTGGGCCTGCCGCTGTACCTGCTGTTTGGCCACCCGTGGCTGTCACGCGAACGCATCCGCCGCCAGGCCGAGGCCTCGCAGGTCATCCGCGAGGAACAGGCGCTGCAGCATCGCCTGCGCTGGACCCCGCAGCCGGATACCGCAAGCGCCGAGATCGTGCCGCTGGTGCAGCGCCAGGGCGATTTCATGCCGGTGCACGGCAACGCCGTCGATCTGCTGACCGACTACGACGAATCGCTGCACACGCTGATTGCCGATATCGACCAGGCCGAAGACCGGGTGCACCTGCTGTACTACCTGATGTTCGACGACGCGGTGGGCGAGGCTATCGTCGAGGCACTGCAGCGTGCGGCTGCACGGGGCGTGCAGTGCCGCGTGCTGCTCGACGCGGTGGGTGCCAAGCGTGGCCTGCGCGCCTATCGCAAACGCCTGGAAGCTCGCGATATCGAAGTGCGTGCGATGCTGCCCGGTGGCCTGCGCTGGCGCCGCAGCGGCCGCATGGACCTGCGCAACCACCGCAAGATCGCGGTGATCGACAACGAAGTGGCCTATGTCGGTTCGCAGAATCTGGCCGGCCCGCAGTTCGTGCCTGGCCACCCGAACCGCGAGCTGGTGGCGCGCGTGCGCGGCCCGGCGGTGGCGCATCTGGAAGCGGTGTTCGCCAGCGACTGGTACATGGAAACCGGCCAGCGCCTGGATGTGATCACCGATGTTCCCGAATGCGGCGACGACATCGCCACCCAGCTGCTGCCCAGCGGCCCGGCCTACCCGTACAGCAACGCGCGCGATGCGGTTGCGGCGCTGATTCATCTGGCGCGGCGCCGGCTGGTGATGGTGACCCCATATTTCGTGCCCGACGAGGCCACGTTGAGCGCGCTGCGTATCGCCGCATTGTCCGGCGTGCAGGTGCAGCTGATCCTGTCGGCCAGCAATAACCAGCGGCTGACCTCGTGGGCGCAGGAGGCCTACTACGACGAGCTGCTGCGTTGTGGCGTGCGCATCGCGCTGTACGAACCGCAGTTCCTGCACGCCAAGCACATGAGCGTGGACGAGGACATCGCCGTACTCGGCTCGATCAACATGGACATCCGCTCGTTCGCGCTGAATGCCGAGATCGGGCTGGTCTGCTACGACCGCGCGCTGGTGCAGCAGCTGTGCGCGATCGAGGATGGCTACCTGCGCGAGTCGCGGCAGCTGGACCTGCAGCAGTGGCGCAGTCGCCCCACGTGGCGGCGCAGCCGCGAAGGCATCGCACGGCTGGCCGATGCGTTGATGTGAGGTGGCGGCAACCGCCCGCTTCGGCAACCCGGCCCGTCATCGCCGATGGCCTACAATCGGCGCATGACTGATTCACCGCGTAATGGCGAACTGGACCTGGCAATCATCGGTGGTGGTGCGGCCGGGGTGCTGGTGGCGATCCAGGTGTTGCGCCAGGCCCAGGCGCCGCTGGCGCTGGCCATCTTCGAACCGGCTTCGCAGCTGGCGCAGGGCATCGCCTATGCCACGCCGTGGCCGGAGCACCTGCTGAACGTGCCGGCGGCGAAGATGAGTGCGTTTGCCGACCAGCCTGGCGATTTCCTCGACTACCTGATGGCCGCCAACGCCTACCCGGGCGAGGCGCGCGAGGTGCTGGGCGAGCGTTACGTGTGTCGCCATTACTTTGCTGCCTACCTGCAGCAGCGCCTGCAGGAGGCCGCCGCGGCGAGCCCGGCGCAGCTGCAGGTGATCGCGCAGCCGGTACTGGGCCTGCAGCCGGATGACCACGGCTACCAGCTGACACTCGGCGATGGCAGCACGCTGCATGCCGCGCAGGCGGTGCTCGCCACCGGCAACAGCATGCGCCCGCTGCCGGTGGCCGGTGCCGACGCACTGCCCGCCGATGACGTGATCGAGGCCTGGGACTACGACGGTGTGCGTACCCTGGCCGGCGACCAGGCCGTGGCCATTGTCGGCTCCGGCCTGAGCATGGCCGACACCGTGCTGGCGCTGGTCGCCGCCGGTCATACCGGCCCGCTGCATGTGATCTCGCGCCATGGCCTGCTGCCGTTGCCGCACGCGCACGGCGGCCTGCCCAGCTTCGATCCGGCGGTGCTGCTGCCGATGAACCTGCGCCAGCGCCTGCGTGCGCTGCGTGGCTTCGCCCGTCAAGCGCAGGCCGATGGCCTGCCGTGGCAGGGCGTGATGGACCGCATCCGTCCGCACGGGCAGGCGCTGTGGTGCAGCCTCGACGAGGCCGACCAGCGTCGTTTCCTGCGCCATGTGGTGCGCTACTGGGACGTGCATCGCCACCGCATCGCCGAAGAGGTCGACGCACAGCTGCAGGCGCTGACCGAAAGCGGCCAACTGCGCATTCACCGGTCCCGCCTGCAATCCGTCGGCCGCGAAGGCGATGCCCTGCGGCTGTCGGGTCGCGATGCCAACGGCAATGAACAGCACTGGACGATCGGCGGTGTGGTCAACGCCACCGGCGTGGAAACCCGCGCCAACGCGTTGCGCAATCCGTTGCTGCAGCAGCTGCAGGCCGAGGGCCTGGCACGCCCCGGCCCGCATGGGCTGGGCCTGGACAGCACGGTGCCGGGCGACCGCCTGCGCAGCGCCAGTGGCCAGCCGCAGGCACGGCTGGGCGTGCTCGGCAGCCTGCGCATCGGCAGCCTGTGGGAAAGCCTGGCGGTGCCTGAACTGCGTCAGCAGGCGCAGGCGCTGGCCACCGAAGTGGTCGCAGGAGTCGCGACGGCGATGCCGTAAAATGGGGGCATGGATGTCTCCCACCTGCTTGATGGCCTGAACCCGGCCCAGCGCGAAGCCGTCTCCGCTCCTCCCGGCCACCACCTGGTGCTGGCCGGTGCCGGTTCCGGCAAGACCCGCGTACTCACCCACCGCATCGCCTGGCTGCATGAAGTCGATGGCGTGCCGACCCACGGCATTTTCGCGGTGACCTTCACCAACAAGGCGGCCGGCGAAATGCGCCACCGCATCGACGCACAGCTGCCCCATGGCAGCCGTGGCATGTGGATCGGTACCTTCCACGGCCTGGCCAACCGCCTGCTGCGCCTGCACTGGCAGGACGCCAAGCTGCCAGAAGGCTTCCAGGTGATGGACTCGGACGACCAGCTGCGGCTGGTCAAGCGCGTGGTGCAGGCGCTGGAGCTGGACGACGGCAAGTACCCGCCCAAGCAGATCGCGTGGTGGATCAACGCGCAGAAGGACGAGGGCCGCCGCCCGCAGCACATCCAGCCCGAACCGCACGACGCGTGGCTGGAAACCATGCGCCAGGCCTACATCGAATACCAGGCGCGCTGCGACCGCGCCGGCCTGGTCGACTTCGCCGAGCTGCTGCTGCGCGCGCATGAACTGCTGCGCGACAACCCGGCCCTGCTGGCGCATTACCGCGCCCGCTTCCGCGAAATCCTGGTGGACGAGTTCCAGGACACCAACGCCATCCAGTACGCCTTCGTGCGCGTGCTGGCCGGCGATTCCGGCCACGTGTTCGTGGTCGGTGACGATGACCAGGCCATCTACGGCTGGCGCGGCGCCAAGGTCGAGAACGTGCAGGGCTTCCTGCGCGATTTCCCGGGCGCGCAGACCATCCGCCTGGAGCAGAACTACCGCTCCACCGCCAACATCCTCGGCGCCGCCAACGCGGTGATCGCGCACAACCCAGATCGCATCGGCAAGCAGCTGTGGACCGACAGCGGCGACGGCGAGCCGATCGACCTGTACGCCGCGTACAACGAGATGGACGAGGCACGCTACATCGTCGAGCGCGCCCGTCAGTGGGTGCGCGACGGTGGCAGCTACACTGAAGTGGCCGTGCTCTACCGCAGCAACGCGCAGTCGCGCGCGCTGGAAGAAGCGCTGCTGAGTGAACAGGTGCCGTACCGGGTGTATGGCGGCATGCGCTTCTTCGAGCGTGCCGAAATCAAGGATGCACTGGCCTACCTGCGCCTGCTGTCCAACCGCAACGATGACGCCGCCTTCGAGCGCGCGGTCAACACGCCCACCCGGGGCATCGGCGACCGCACGCTGGACGAAGTGCGCCGCGAGGCGCGTGCGCAGGGCATTTCGTTGTGGGAAGCGACGATGCTGGTCACCCAGGGCAGCGCGCTGGCCGCACGTGCGCGCAATGCACTGGCCGGCTTCCTGGGGCTGGTCAACGAGCTGCAGGCGCAGACCGTGCACATGACGCTGGCCGAGCGCGTGGACCACGTGCTGGCCCGCTCGCAGCTGCGCGAGCACTGGAGCAAGGAAAGCCGCAATTCGCTGGATTCGGAATCGCGTACCGACAACCTCGACGAACTGGTCTCGGTGGCGTCGCGCTTCGTGCGCCGCGCCGACGACATCGAGGAAGTGGGCGAGGACATGGACGAGCTGGTCGCGTTCCTGGCCTATGCCGCGCTGGAGGCCGGTGAAGGCCAGGCGCAGGCCGGCGAGGACGGTGTGCAGTTGATGACCCTGCACTCGGCCAAGGGCCTGGAATTCCCGCTGGTGTTCCTGGCAGGCATGGAAGACGGCCTGTTCCCCAGCGCACGTTCGCTGGAAGAAAGCGGGCGGCTGGAGGAAGAGCGTCGCCTGGCCTACGTCGGCATCACCCGCGCGCGCCAGAAGCTGGTGCTGAGCTACGCCGAATCGCGCCGCATCCACGGCCAGGACAACTACAGCCTGCCGTCGCGCTTCCTGCGCGAGATTCCGCGCGAGCTGCTGCACGAAGTCCGCCCGAAGGTGCAGGTCTCGCGGCCGGCATCGATGGGCGCCAGCCGGGTGATGGGCCACGCCTCGATCGAGGCACCGCCGGTCAAGCTCGGCGCGCTGGTTACCCATCCCAAGTTTGGCGAAGGCATGGTGACCGACTACGAAGGCAGCGGCGCACACGCCCGCGTGCAGGTCGAATTCGCCGACGCCGGCAGCAAGTGGCTGGTGATGGCCTACGCCAACCTGACGGTGATCTGATCACCGTCGGGAGGGCAGGAATTCCTGTAGAGCCGAGCCCATGCTCGGCTGCTTTTACCGCCAAAAGCAGCCGAGCATGGGCTC
>NZ_JAZKVY010000043.1:0-336 GCF_036624925.1 Stenotrophomonas sp. A3_2 | reverse complement strand
CCTGGTGGTGGAGGCGTTCCGCGAGGCCTTCGCCGGCCGCGAGAACGTCTTCCTGGTGGTGAAATTCCATTCCACCGCCATCGAACCCGCGGTGACGCGGCAGATCACCCAGGCGCTGCGTGGCGCGGACAACGTGCTGCTCATTTCCGACATGCTGCCGGAAGGCGATATGGCGCTGCTGCGCGCCGCGTGCGATTGTTTCGTCTCGGCCCATCGCAGCGAGGGCTTCGGCCTCAACATCGCGGAATTCATGGCGCTCGGCAAACCGGTTATCGCCACCGCCTATTCCGGTAATCTCGACTTCTTCGACGCCAGCGTGGGTTACCCGATCGACTA
>NZ_JAZKVY010000042.1:0-308 GCF_036624925.1 Stenotrophomonas sp. A3_2 | reverse complement strand
GCTCGTCCTCCGACATTTTGCTGAGGTAAGCCACCGAAGTGGCACCGTCTTTGTAAACCTGGCTGGCAACGACGTCGAGACCCTTCTCCTTGCGGTTGCGATAGGCGTCCTGGAGGGCCTCGATGGCCGCGAGTTCATTGTCGTAATCGGCTTTGACCGTGTCTTCGGCTGAGGGCATTCGCAGCAGGGCGTCGCGGGCCGATTTCGAGACGGCGTCGAGATCCGCGGCGGAGAGCGACCCGAGGTTTTTGGCAAGCGAAGCGCGAACGCCATCGGCAATCGAAAGACCTGTCGCAGCGTCAAGCGAA
>NZ_JAZKVY010000402.1:0-17990 GCF_036624925.1 Stenotrophomonas sp. A3_2 | reverse complement strand
TGCGCCGCTTCGCCCGGGTACGCACGCAGCTGCCCTGAACGCGCGGGCTGGCCGCTGTTGCGGGGGGGGCCCGCCCGGGGCGGGGGGGGGGCGCCCCCGCGCCCGGGCCGGGGTGGGCCCCGGTACCCCCCGCCGGTGGGGCGCGCCGCTACAGCGGCCAGCCCGCGCGTTCAGGGCAGCTGCGTGCGTACCCGGGCGAAGCGGCGCAGGTCGTGCAGCGCGCCGCGCTTGTAGACCGCGCAGCGCTCCACGCCCTCTTCCTGGAAGCCGTTCTTCTCCAGCACCCGGGCCGAGCCGAGATTGAAGTCGACCACCGTGGCCTGCAGCCTGAACAGGCGCAGCTCGTCCATCACCCAAGGCGCAAACACACCGACCACCCGGGTCATCAGGCCCTGGCCCCAGTAGGCCCGGCCCAGCCAGTAACCCAGTTCGGCGGTATGCCCACGCTCGGCCACGCCCTGCTGGGCACCGACGCTGCCGCAGGCCTGGCCGTCTATCTCGATGGCCAGGTTCAGGGTGCCGGGAGCCAGCACGCGGCCGGCGAGGAAGGCCTCGCCATCCCCGCGCGTGTACGGGTACGGAAAGCGATCACGCAGGCCGCGCGACACCTCGGCGTCGTTGGCGTGGTGCAGCAGCGATTCCAGATCATCCGGGCGCCAGGGGCGCAATTGGAAGCCTTCACCTCGCAGCACGGTGGTCGGGTCAGGCATGGCCACCCACCGACGGTGATTCCGCTTCCTGCTTCTCCAGCTCGCGCTTCACCGCTTCCGGCGAGCGGGTGTACGGGGCCAGCCGTGCGTAGAACGCCGGCACCACGAACAGCGACAGGAAGGTCGAAAGGGTTACGCCGAAGATGATCACGATGCCGATCGTGCCACGGCTGGCCGAGCCGGGGCCACCGGCCACCACCAGCGGGATCGCGCCGACCACGGTGGCGATCGAGGTCATCAGGATCGGGCGCAGGCGCACCATCGCCGATTCGATGATCGCCTCGCGCACCGTGCGCCCGTCATCGCGCAGCTGGTTGGCGAATTCGACGATGAGGATGCCGTTCTTCGCGGCCAGGCCAACCAGCATCACGATGCCGATCTGGCTGAACAGGTTCACCGTGCCGCCACTCACCCACAGGCCGACCAGCGCACCGAGCACACCCAGCGGCACGGTCAGCATGATGGTGAGCGGGTGGATGAAGCTTTCGAACTGCGCGGCCAGCACCAGGTACACCACCAGCAGGGCCATCGCGAAGGTCAGCAGCACCGCGCCGCCGGCACTCTGGTACTCACGCGACTCACCCTTCCAGTTCACCTGTGCGTACTGCGGCAGTTCTTCCCGGGCCACGTTCTGTGCCCAGGCAATGGCCTCGCCCAACGGATAGCCTGGCGCCAGGCCGGCACTGATGGTGATCGAGCGCAGTCGGTTGAAGCGGTTCAGGGTTCCGGCCTCGGCCACTTCGCTCAGCGTGACCAGGTTGGACAGCGGCACCAGCTCGCCGGAGGTGGCACGCACGCGGATCGCGGCCAGGTCGGCCGGGCTGGCACGGCCATCGCGCCCGGCCTGCACCAGCACGTCGTACTCCTCGCCGTTGTCGACGAAGGTGGTGACGCGGCGCGAACCCATCATGGTTTCCAGCGCCGATCCGATCGCGGTGACCGGCACGCCGAGGTCGGCCGCGCGCTGGCGGTCGATGTTCACCCGCATCTGCGGCCGGGTTTCCTTGTAGTCCGAGTCGGGGCCGACCAGGCCGGGATTGTCGGCCATGCGCAGCAGGATGCGGTCGCGCCACTGCGCGATCTCGGCATATTCGGGGCCGCCCAGCACGATCTGGAACGGCTGCCCGCCACTGCGCACCAGGCCACCGCCCACCTGCGTGCGCACGCGCACGCCGCGGATGGTGTCCAGTTCTTTCTGCAGCGCGTCGGCCACTTCAGGCGTCCCCTCGCTGCGCTGGCGCCACGGCTGCAGGAAGATGCTGACGCGGCCGGTGTGCATCTCCTCGCTGGCACCCCAGCCGCCCGGCACGCGCGGGTTGGCGCGCACGATCGGCTTGTCCGGGCCGACATGCGGCGCCAGCAGCGCTTCTACCTGCTGCACCTGCTGCACGGTGTAGTCGTAGCCGGCGCCTTCCGGGCCGTCGATCATGATCTGGAACGAACCGCGGTCTTCGGCCGGCGCCAGTTCCGACGGCAGCAGCTTGAGCAGGCCCCAGCTGGCAGCCAGTGCGGCCACCATCACCAGCAGGTAGATCCAGGTGCGGTCGACATGGTGGTCGAGCACGCGGCCATAGCCCGAGGCCAGGCGCTCCAGATTGCGGTTGATGAAGCCATGCAGGCCACGTGGTGCCTGCCCTGTGTGCGGCTTGAGCAGCTTGGACGCCATCATCGGCGTCAGCGTCAGCGCTACGAATGCGGACAGCGCCACCGCTGCCGCCAGCGCCACCGCCAGCTCGCGGAACAGGCGCCCGGTATTGCCTTCCAGAAAACCGACCGGCAGGAACACCGCCACCAGCACGGCGGTGGTGGCGATCACCGCGAAGGCAACCTGCGTGGTACCGCGCTTGGAGGCCACCAGTGGGGGCTCGCCCAGGTCGATGCGGCGCTGCACGTTTTCCACCACCACGATCGCATCGTCCACCACCAGGCCGATGCACAGCACCAGTGCCAACAGGGTCAGCAGGTTGATCGAGAAGTCGAACGCGTACAGTGCGATGAACGCGGCCACCAGGCAGACCGGCACGGTCACCGCCGGAATCAGTGCGGCACGGAAGCTGCCGAGGAACAGCCAGATCACCGCCAGCACCAGGATCATTGCCTCCACCAGCGTGGCGTAGACGCGGTCAACGGCGGCTTCGATGAAGGTGGTGTTGTCGAACGCAACAAAGATCTGCGTGCCCTTGGGCAGGGTCAGTGCCACCCGCTCGGCTTCAGCGCGCGCGGTGCGCGCCACGTCCAGCGAGTTGGCGGTGGAGGTCTTGACGATACCCAGGCCGATGCCCGGCTCGCCGTTACTGCGGTAGTAGGCGCGGCGCTCGGCCGAGGCCAGTTCGATCTTCGCCACGTCGCCCATGCGCACCACGTAGCCATCGCGGCCCTTGCCCAGCGGGATGGTGGCGAAATCCTCGGGCTTGATGTAGTTGCGCTCCACGCGCAGGGTGAAATCACGGTCGGTCGACTCGATGCGGCCGGCCGGCAGTTCCACGTTCTCGTTGCGCAGTGCGGTTTCCACGTCGCCGGTGGTCAGCCCACGTGCGGCCAGCTGGTCGCGGTCCAGCCAGATGCGCATCGCATAGCGCTGGCGGCCGCCGATGCGGACCTGGGCCACGCCGTCGAGGCTGGAGAAGCGGTCGACCACATAGCGGTCGGCGTAATCGCTCAGTTCCAGCGTGTCCATGGTCGAAGAGACCATGTTGAACCAGATGATCGGGTCGGCATCGCTTTCGACCTTGGCGATTTCCGGCGGCCGCGCTTCTTCCGGCATGCGGTCGGCGACGCGGCTGACCGCATCGCGCACGTCGTTGGCCGCCGCTTCGATATCGCGGTTGGAGGTGAACTCGATGCTGACCTGCGAGCGGCCGTTGGTGCTGCGCGCGTTGATCGTATCGATGCCTTCGATGCCGGCCAGCGCATCTTCCAGCACCTGGGTGATGCGGCTTTCGATGACCGCCGCCGAGGCACCGGTGTAATCCACCGACACCGAAACAATGGGCGGGTCGATGGCAGGCAGCTCGCGCAGGGTCAGGCGGGTGAAGGACATCACGCCCAGCACCAGCAGCAGCAGGCTCATCACCACGGCGAACACCGGCCGCTGGATGGAGATGTCGGACAGTTTCATCCGCCGTGCCCCTCGGCCGCGGCCGGTGCCGGCGCGGCATCCGGTTTCGCGCCGCTGGCCGGTGCCGCATCCGTGGCCGCGACCTTCAGGCCCGGGCGCAGCTTGCCGGTGCCATCAACCACGATGCGCTGGCCCGCTTCCAGCCCCTGCTTGATCTCGACCACGCCGGCGCGGCGCGCACCGGTGACCACGTCCACGCGCTCGACGCTGTCGTCGGCCTTGATGCGGTACACGAAGGTATCGCGGCCGACCTGCACCACGGCGATTTCCGGGACCACCAGCGCCGGGCGCTCGGGGCGGAACAGCCGCACGTCCAGCAGCATGCCCGGGCGCAGCGCATGATCGCCGTTGGCGAAGTCGGCGCGCACGGTCACCGCACGGGTGACCGGATCGATGCGCGCATCGATGGTGCTGACCTCACCCTCGAAGGTGCGGCCCGGCCACGCCACGCTGGTGGCGCTGACCTTGTCACCGACGCCCAGCGCAGCCAGTTCCACTTCCGGCACCTGGAAATCGACGTGCATGTGCTCGATGTCATCGAGCGTGGCGATGACCGTGGTCGGGGTCACCAGCGAGCCGGGGCTGACCTGGCGGATGCCGAGCACGCCAGCGAACGGCGCGCGCACGCGGCGGTCACCGATGTCGGCCTGCATCTGCATCACGCGCGCCTCGGCCGCATCGCGGATCGACTTCTGCGTATCCAGGGTGGCGCTGGACACCAGCCGCTGGGAGGCCAGCTCGCGCTGGCGCCTGTACAGCTGGTCGGCTTCGTGGAAGGTGGCCTGCGCCTGCACCAGCGCGGCCTCCTGGGCCTGCCCGCGCAGGGTCACGATCGGCGCACCGGCGGCCACATGCTGGCCACTTTCAAAGTGCACCTTCTCGACGATTTCGCTGACCTTGGCCGTCACGCTGATGGACTCGCGCGCCTTGGCCGTGCCCAGCGCCTGCAGCGTGTCATTCCACTGCGAGGACTGCACGACCTGCGCGGTCACCGGCACCGCTTCGCCCTGCCGACGGGCGGCGGCCTCCTGTTTGCCCCCGCACCCGGCCAGAAGGGCCAGGCTGAGGCCAAGGGCCAGGGTCGAAGCAATGCGAGCCAACATGAACGGTCCTGATAGATCCACGGCCGCCGAGTGTAGGCAAGCACCCGTGGAAGCGATATGTGCCAAGCGTTTACTGGCGTGGCACCGGAGGCGCGATAGCGCCGTGAACCTGTTCCGTGCAAGGCTCGCAGCAGCGGTGTCGGCATGTGTCGAGGTGTATCCCGCCGTGCGCCGCAGGCGTTGTCATCGTAGAGTCGAAGCTGCCCGACAGAGGGCGTCGGGCGGGGACGGATCCTGGCGGGGATCCGGCCCCGTTTTTTTACCCGGCCGATCAGTACCGGTAGTTCACCTTCATCCACAGGCTGCGCCCGGGCTCGTTGATGCGTACCGGGTCGGCCGGGAAGCCGAAGTCGGCGCTGCCGGCCAGGTTCAGGTGCTCGCTGTAGGCGCGGTCGAACAGATTGTCGACGCCCGCACTGAGCTGCAGCTGCGAACTGAAGCGGTAAGCGGCATTGAGCGCGAAGGTAGCGAAGCCGGCACTCGGCCCCAGGTCCTGCGCGACCACGTTGCCCTGTCCGTCTGCGACACGATGCTGATGGGTCACCGCACGCAGCAGCGCACCGGCACTCCAGCGCTGGCCTTCCCAGTTCGCGCTCAGGCGCGCTTCCAACGGCGGCATCTGCGGCAGCGGACGCTGCTGGTCGCGGTTCTCGCCCCAGGCATAGGCCAGCGTGCCACCCAGCTTCCACTGCGCAGCCAGGCTCACTTCCAGCCCGGCTTCGGCACCGGCGATGCGCGCATCGACGTTGTTGGCCTGGCTCATGCCCATCATGCCGCTGCCATGGTAGGTGAACAGGATGTAGTCCTGGATCTGCCCGGCATACGCCGATACCCACGCATGTACGCGCGGCCCCTTGAACTGCAGGCCCACGTCGAGCTGGGTGGTGCGCTCGGGCTGCACGCCGGCGAACGCGTTCACTGCGCCCGACGGGCCATGGTTGGGCGAGAACAGCTCCCAGTAGTCGGGCATGCGTTCACTGTGGCCGAGGCCGGCGTACCAGGTCAGGCCGTCGGCAAGGTCCTGCTCGTAGCGCAGGAACCCGCTGCCGAGCCATTCCTTGCGCGTCTGCCCGGCGCTGGGATTGGGCCGGTTGCCCATCATGCCGCCGATCGATTGCCGCTCATCGCGGGCGCTGGCACGGTCGATGCGCAGGCCACTGATCCAGCGCTGGTCCGTGCCGGCACCCAGGGTCAACTCGGTGAACACGCCATAGCGGTGGAAGTTCGCATCGGTCTGCCACGCGGCCTGGCGGTAAGTACCGCGGCCCATGCCGTTGCGGCCACGGTGGCGGCTGTCCTCACCGTCCACACCGGCCACCAGCTGCACCTCCTGCCAGCGCCACTCGGAACTGGCCCGGCCGCCCTGAGTTCGGCGGTCCACATTCGAAGCCATCGGCATGGGCATCATGCTGTTGGGATTCGGCGTGCGCAGCGTGTAGTTGTCCATCACATGGTCGGCTTCGTTGTAGTACACGTTGGCCTGCAACGTTTCCCACGCGCCCGGCAGGTTGCGCTTCTCGAAGCGTGCCGCGTAGCTGGTGCGCTCGAACGCGGCGCCGTCCATGCCACGCCCGGCATAGCGCGCGATCGCATCGCCGGCACCGGCGGAGATTTCCAGCAGCGTATCGGCGTCCGGCGTCCAGCCGATGGCCACGTCGCCGTTCCACTTGCGCCACTTCGACGGCACCACGTCACCATGACCATCCTTGTAGTCGTCCGCTTCCGAGCGATTGCCGCTGGCACGCACGTAACCGGCCGGATTGCCCAGCGTCAGGTCCAGCACCTGGTCGTTGCGGTTGCGCGAGCCGACCAGTCCACTGGCATCGGCACGCAGACCGGGTTCCTCGAAGCGCGGCGTATCGCGCTCGAAACGGATGGTGCCGGCCGAGGCACCTGCGCCCCAGCGCACGCTCTGCGGGCCCTTGATGATGGTCAGCCGGTCGAAGCTCTCCGGCGCGATATAGGAAAGCGGATTGTCCATGCGCGACGGGCAGGCACCGATCAGGTTGCCATCGTTGCTGAGGATGTTCAGCCGCGAACCGAACATGCCGCGCAGCACCGGGTCACCGTTGGTGCCGCCGTTGCGGATGGCGGAGAAGCCAGGCACGGTCTTCAGGTAATCGGCGCCATCACTGGCGGGGACCGGCTGCCGCGGCAGGCGCGGATCGGTCACCCAGTGCAGTGGCGACGAAGGCGCGGCGGCAGTGACCACCATCGTGTCGAGGGTGCGCGCTTCTTCAGCAGGCGCAGCGTGGGCCAGTGACGCGGCCACGGCCAGGCCAAGGGCAACCGGCAGGCGCGCGCAGGCGCCCGCGGGGCGGGAAGTCATTTTCATCGGAACAGCTCCAAGGTACGCACGCGCGCACGGCGCCCGGTCAGGCGTCGTGCGGCAGATTCGATAGGGACATCAGCGGACGATGGAGGAGCGCGGTGGTCCACGTGCGGCATGCGCCGGCCAGCGCAGTGCCGGCAGCACCTGTTGCGACCACGGGAACACCAGGCGCGGCCGCCACAGCAGCGGCAACTGCAGCACCAGCACCGCCAGCCACGGCAGCAGGCGCATGGCCAGCACGCAGTATTCGCAGGCTTCGCCATGCATGGCGTGAGGGCCTGCTGGGCGGTTGGGTGCTGCCTGCGAAGCGCCATGCGGGTCGTGCCCGGCCATGGTCATGTCGTGCATGCCATGGCCCATGGCGGCGTGGTCCATGCCCGCCATTGCGGTGTGGTCCATCGGCGGCGCCTGCAGCGCGCGGCTGACCAGCGGCGCAAGCACCATCAGCAGCGTCGCCAGGACGGCGAGCTGGAGCAGAAGGCGCTGCGGGCGGGACAGGCGGGTCACCGCGCTAGTGTAGAGGCGGGTCCAGGGTTGCCCTGTGCGACGAACCGTCGCAGGAGGAGGTTTGTCGGCAGGGCTTGCAGCCCTGCACCTGCTGCGGACCACGGCAAGAGCCGAAGCAACAGCAAAAGCGGTTTCCTGAGGGTAGGCGGGGTGGGTCCGGTTGCGGGAGACGCCGTAAACCCATCCATGGGGGCTTGGCCGCGGCATCCATGCCGCGGACACTCCCGCAACCGGACCCATCCCGCCTTCGACAGATCTCCGCGATCTGCAGTAGATCCACGCCATGCGTGGATGCTTTTCGATTTCAATTCGAAATATTCGATTTCGATGGAGATTCATCCACGCATGGCGTGGATCTACCGTGTCGACCAAAGTCGACATCTACCAACAGCCGCCGGAATCTGTCAGAGGTGGGGCGGTGTCGGAGTGCGGGGTGTCAGCCGCATGGATGCGGCTGCCAAGCCCCCAGGGACGGGTTTACGGCGTCCCCGCACTCCGACACCGCCCCGCCATCCCACGGAATACCGCTTCTGCTGTTGCTGTTGCTGTTGCTTGAATGCCGCAGCAGGTGCAGGGCTGCAAGCCCTGCTCGACCAACCCCTCACACCGTGATGGTCTGGGTCAGTGACTCCCACGTCGGTGGCACCGGCCACGCCGCCGCCTGGTTGCCATCCAGCACCCGCCGCAGGTCACGCGGATCAATCTGCGGTGCCAGCACGTGCACCAGTTCCAGCGCGTAATCACGCAGCACCCGGTCGCGCGGCAACACCGCCCAGGCGATGCACTCGGCGATCGGGTCCGGGGCCGGCCACGAACGCAGGTCTTCATCGTTGGAACTGACCGCCATCTCGGCCAGCAGGCCTACGCCAAGACCCGTGCGCACGTAGGTCTTGATCAGGTCCGCATCCAGCGCGGTCAGTGCCAGATCGGGCACCAGCCCATTGGCGGCGAAGGCGCGTTGCAGGGATGAGTTCGGTCGGGTCGAGGATTCGTAGCTGATCAATGGCTGGCGGGCCAGCGCGGCCAGGTCCGGTGCGCGGCCGGCGCGGTCCAGCGGATGGCCCTTGGGCACCACCACCAGGCGCCGCCACCGGAACAGCGGCACTGCGATGCCATCGGTGGGCTCACCGCCTGCGGTGCTGATGATCGCAATATCGGCATCACCCTGGTTCAAGCGGTCCAGCGCGTCGGCTTCACCGGCCTGCTGCAGGTGCACGCTGACCTGCGGGTAGGCCTGCTTGATCGCCGCCACCGCCGGCGGCAGCACGAAGCGCGCCTGGGTGTGCGTGGTGGTCAGGATCAGCTGACCCTGGCTCTCGCGACGCTGGTTCGCCGCGTAGGTGCGGATGTTGTTGGCCTCAGCCAGCACCGCGCGGGCGCGGGCGATGACCTCGGTGCCGGCTGGGGTGACCGACTCCAGGCTGCGGCCCTTGCGCACGAACAACAGAAAGCCGAGCTCGTCTTCCAGCTGCTTGAGCTGCTTGGACAGGCCGGGCTGGGTGGCGTGCACGCGCGAGGCAGCGAGCGTGATGTTCAGCTCGGCATCGGCAATGGCAACCAGGTAGCGCAGCTGGGTCAGCGTCATGGGAGGCAGGCGGCGTGGGGCGGAGGTCCACTCTAGGGTCAATTGCCGTCACCAGCTTATAACCAAAGGTTGTTTAAGAAAGGTATCTGGTCATTTCCGGGCGTCATATGCCGGCGCTACGGTCAGCCGGCAGCCGCTGGCCTGAACAGCCAGCCCTCCCCCTTTGCCCGCCGAAGCCCGGCGCGGCCCCGTTTCCGGAGCGCTTCCATGGCCCTGTACGAGTCCATCCTCGATACCGTCGGCAACACCCCCATCGTCAGGCTGCAGCGCCTGGCACCGCCACAGGTCAGCGTCTACGCCAAGGTCGAGTCATTCAATCCGGGCGGCTCGGTCAAGGACCGCCTGGCGCTGGCAATCATCCTCGACGCCGAAGCGCGTGGCCTGCTCAAGCCGGGCGACACGATCGTGGAGGCCACCTCGGGCAACACCGGCGTGGCGCTGGCGATGGTCGCTGCCGCGCGCGGCTACAAATTCGTGGCCACGATGGTCGAGACCTTTTCGGTGGAGCGTCGCAAACTGATGCGCGCCTATGGCGCGAAGGTAATCCTGACCCCGGCCGCCGAGCGTGGCAGCGGCATGGTGCGCAAGGCGCGCGAACTGGCCGAGCAGCATGGCTGGTTCCTGGCCAGCCAGTTCGCCAACCCGGCCAATCCGGCTTATCACCGCAACACCACGGCCGCCGAGATCCTGCGCGACTTCGCCGGCAAGCGGCTGGATTACTTCGTCAGTGGCTGGGGCACCGGCGGCACGCTCACCGGCGTGGGCGAAGTGTTGAAGGTCGCGCGCCCGCAGACCCGCGTCATTGCTACCGAACCCGCCGGCGCCGCCCTGCTCAAGGGCGATGATTGGAAACCGCACAAGATCCAAGGCTGGACCCCGGATTTCGTGCCGGACGTGCTCAACCGCGATGTGGTGGATGAACTGGTGTCGGTGGAGGATGACCGCGCCATCGCCACCGCGCGCCGACTGGCGGCGGAGGAAGGGATCTTCGTCGGCATCTCCGCCGGCGCCACCGTGGCCAGCGCGCTGGACGTGGCAGCCCGCGCTGAGCCGGGCTCGGTGATCCTGGCGATGCTGCCGGACACCGGTGAACGCTATTTCTCCACGCCGCTGTTCGCCGATGTTAACGAGGGTTCCGACGACGACTGGCTGGCTGGCCTGCCATGACGCAAGCCGCCGGGCATTGCCTGGCGCCACCGCCTGCCGCGGATCCATGACCGCTTCAGCCTGCGTGAAGGCAGCGACCGCCATCGTGCGTGAAGGCCGTCGGATCGCAGCGCGTGAGACGGTCATGACGCAGTATCGATGCCCTGTCCCCTACCGTGGGGTACAGCCGGCGCAGAGGCTGCGCGGAACACCTCACAGGCAGGAGACGGACGCATGAAGATCGAAGTTTGGCAGGGTGACATCACGACCCTGGCGGTGGATGCGATCGTCAACGCGGCCAACGAAACATTGCTCGGCGGCGGTGGTGTGGACGGCGCGATCCATCGTGCGGCCGGCCCCGCATTGCGGGCCGAGTGCGAGCGGTTGCCCGAGCTGCGCCCGGGCGTGCGTTGCCCGACCGGCGAAGTGCGTGCCACCGGCGCTTACGCCTTGCCGGCACGGCATGTACTGCACACGGTGGGCCCGGTCTGGCACGACGGCCAGCGCGACGAGCCGGCATTGCTCGCCAACTGCTACTGGAAATCACTGCAGCTGGCCGAGTCGCTGGGGGTGCAGTCGATCGCCTTCCCGGCGATCAGCTGCGGTGTGTATGGCTATCCGCTGTACCAGGCGGCGCAGATCGCCGTGACCGAGACACTGGCCTGGCAGCGCAGCCATGCGCAGCCGATGCGCATCGTGCTGGTGGCGTTCAATACCGCGACGGCCAAGGCGTACCAGCAAGCGTTGAGCGCCGCCGGGCAAGGCGCAGACGGCGAACCGCGCGGCTCGATGCTGTCGCCGCTGGGTGATGCGGGCTTCGCCGCCGCGCACTGAATCCGGCGGTCAGCGTCAAGGAAAAGGCCGGGCATTGCCCGGCCTTTCCTGTTGCGCCCTTGTCCACACTCCCACGGAGTGTGGAACACGCTCAACGGCTGGCAGCTTCCACCGCGGCGGCATCATCGGCCGCAGCAGCGGCCGCGTCGGCAGCGGCACTTGCCGCCGAAGCAGCAGCCCCATCGGCGCTGGCGCCGTCCACCTGCACACGCACTTCCACCATGCCCGCGCCGTTGCTGAGGCTGGACACCTCGACGGTGTAATGACCGGCAGGCAACGCTTCTTCCAGGCGTGCGTTGGTATCGTTGCCACCGTCATCGTCGGTCAGTTCGACATCGCCGCCAACCACGCGCAGCACGGTATCGACCTGGCCGGAGATTGCATCCAGCCGCACATTGGTCGGACGGTCCAGCGTCAGCAGGAAGCGGCGGACGCCATCGTTATCGAGCATCGTGTACACGCTGCCGGACTTCGGCAGTGCGGTGCCATCGCGATCGACCAGGTTGCCCGGCAGCTCGATCCGATTGGCCGACAAGGTGAACATGCCACTGACGCCGTCGCCGAGGCCACGCGCGGTCAGCGTGTACTTGCCCGGCTTCAGCGACAGGGTCAGGCGCGAGTTGGTGCTGTCCCCGCCGTCGTCATTCTCGGCATCCACGCCCTGCCCGGACAGCTTCAGCACCGGGTCGAAGGCGTCCGAGACCAGCCGGATCTCGTACAGGCCCGCCTTGTCCACCTGCAACGTGTAGTCCTGCGAGTTGCTGGCCAGCATATCGACGATCTCGCCACTGCCCGCCAGCGGCTTGCCGTCGTACGGCTTCAGCTTCTCGGCGCGAAGGCGATAAGGGCCGAACGCGGTCGGGCCATCGGCGTTGACTGCCACCTGGTAGGTACCACTGCCGTTGGCACGGAAAGCCAGCGAGACGTCCCCCTCGCGCTCATAGCCTGTGTTGCTGGTGGATACCAGGCTGCCGTTGTTGAACACCGCAATCGAGCCGCTGAGGGCACCAGTGAGCTTCAGGCCGACCAGATCCCTGTCTTCCAGCTTGATCTGGTAGAGCTGGTGATGGCTGCCGTCATTGAAGTTGATGCCGCTGCGCGAGGTGATCTCGCCGGAGACCGGCTTGTCGAAATCGAGCGACGCGGCCTTGCCTGCCTCGGCACCGCCGCCACCGATGCGGTTGCACCCGCCGGCGACCAGGACCGTGGCTACGGCCAGTGTGATTGCTGCCAAACGCATGTTGTTTCTCCTTGGCCTTCCATGTGGTTCCCACGCACCGGCCGGGCGCATGGGGGCGGAAAAGATACCCGCAAAAGCAAACGCCGGCGTGATGCCGGCGCTGCCTTGTTCATCCAGCGATGGGACGGATCACCCGTTCCACTTGCCCAGCGCGGCCAGGCCATTGTCCCTGGCGCGCTCGTACACGGTCTTCTGGGCAGCAGCGTAGTTGCCCTTCATGTCCTTGGCCCACAGCTTCAGCGCGGCCTGCTGCATGGCACGGCCGTAGGAGAAGCTCAGCGGCCACGGCAGGTTGCCCAGCTGGTTCATCGCGTTCAGGTGCTCGGTGGACTGCTCGTCGCTCTGGCCACCGGACAGGAACACCACGCCCGGCAGGATGGCCGGCACGGTGCTCTTCAGGCACATCACGGTCGACTCGGCCACTTCCTCGACGTCGGCCTGCTCTTCACAGTCCTTGCCCGAGATGACCATCGAAGCCTTCAGGATGGTGCCTTCCAGCAGCACGTTCTGCTGGTACAGGGCGTCGAACAGCGAACGCAGGGTCGCTTCGGTGACTTCGTAGCAGGTCTCGATGTCGTGGTCGCCGTCCATGATCACTTCCGGCTCGACCATCGGCACCAGGCCGCATTCCTGGCACAGCGCTGCGTAGCGGGCCAGCGCATGGGCGTTGGACTCGATGCAGGTGCCCGACGGGATGCTCTCGCCGATGTTGATCACAGCACGCCACTTGGCAAACCGCGCGCCCAGCTTGTAGTACTCCTGCAGGCGCTCGCGCAGGCCATCCAGGCCTTCGGTCACCAGCTCGCCCGGGCAGCCGGCCAGCGGGTGCGCGCCCTTGTCCACCTTGATGCCCGGAATCATGCCGTGGTCGGCCATGTACTTGGCGAACGGCACGCCGTCCTTGGTCGACTGGCGGATGGTTTCGTCAAACAGGATGGCGCCGGAGATGTGCTCGTTGAGCTTCGGCGTGGTCAGCAGCAGTTCGCGGTAGGCACGACGGTTCTCCTCGGTGTTCTCGATACCGACGCCAGCGAAACGCTTGGCGATGGTAGCGGTGGATTCGTCGATCGCGATGATGCCCTTGCCCGGGGCAACCATGGCCTGGGCGGTTTCAGCCAGCTGTTCGATGCTCATGTACTTCCTGTGGCGGGTGCGGGAAAAACACAAGTATAGCCCCGCCGCCCGTTGCGCCGGCGTGCAGGCCAGAATGGAAACGATTCCAATGTCGGCGCAGGACAAGCGATGTCCTGCGGCACGGGGTCAGAGCCCTTGCGGGGATCCGACCCCGGCGGGCCTCAGAGGTCGCCCAGGCCGATGGCGCGGCCGTCCTCTCCCACTTCCAGCAGGCGCAGGGTATTGGTGGCACCGTGGGTTTCCATGTGCTCGCCACTGGTGAACACGACGCGGTCACCGGCCTGCAGCAGTTCGGCTTCCACCAGCAGGCGGATGCTGCCGCGCGCGGCTTCGCGCGGGGTCAGGCCCCGGCTGTCGAAGTTGATCGGGAACACATCGCGCATCAGGGCCATCTGGCGGCGCGCGCCGTCGTGGCGGGTGACTGCGAACACCGGCGCCTTGGCGCGGAACCGCGACAGGTAGCGGGCGGTGCCACCGGATTCGGTCATCGCCACGATCGCACGCACGCCCACGTGCTGCGACAGGAACATGGTGGCCATGGCAATCGCCTGGTCGGCACGTTCCAGATTACGCGGCGAGGCGTTGAAGTCGGTCTCGGTCTGGAACTGGCGCTCGGCACCCAGGCAGATACGCGCCATCGCTTCCACCGCCTTGACCGGCCAGGCACCGGCAGCGGTCTCGGCAGACAGCATCACCGCGTCGGTGCCATCGATCACCGAGTTGGCCACGTCCAGCACTTCGGCGCGGGTCGGGATCGGGCTTTCAACCATCGACTGCAGCATCTGCGTGGCGGTGATCACCACCTTGTTCTGCGCAAGCGAGGCCTTGATGATCTTCTTCTGCAGGCCGGGCAGCTCGGCATCGCCGATTTCCACGCCGAGGTCGCCACGGGCGACCATCACAACGTCACTGGCCTCGACGATCTCTTCCAGGTTCTCGATCGCCTCGGTGCGCTCGATCTTCGACACCAGCGCGGCATCGCAGCCGTGCGAGCGGGCGATCTCGCGCGCGTCGTTCATGTCCTGCGCGTTGCGGCAGAACGACACGGCGATGAAGTCGACACCGATCTTGGCGACGATGCCGATCAGTTCCTTGTCGCGCTCGGTCAGTGCGCCCAGCGAGAGGCCACCGCCCTGCTTGTTCAGTCCCTTGCGATCAGACAGCGCGCCGTCGTTGAGCACGGTGCTGATGATGCGCTCGCCCTGCACCTCCACCACCTGCAGCTGCATCAGGCCATCATCGAGCAGCAGGACATCGCCCGGGCCGACGTCCTGCGGCAGGCCGAGGTAGCTGACGCCTACCTGGGTCGCATCGCCGGGGCCGGCGTTGGTGCTGGCGATCAGGTCGAAGCGGTCACCCGCCTTGAGCTGCACCTTGCCTTCGGCAAAGCGCTCGATGCGGATCTTCGGGCCCGGCAGGTCGGCCAGGATGCCCACTTCCACGCCCACGCGGGCAGCGGCGGCACGCACTTCGGCGGCACGCTTGGCCTGGCCGGAGGGGTCGCCATGGCTGAAGTTCAGGCGTACCACGTTGACGCCGGCGCGGAAAAGATCCTCCAGCACGCCCGGCGGATCAGTGGCCGGACCGAGGGTGGCAAGGATCTTGGTGCGACGCTGACGCTCGAACATGGTGAATGGGCCTCTCCCGGTAAAGGACGGAAATTAGCACATCCTTCACGTCGCATGTATACGGTTACAGCCTTGTGCCGCTTGTCTTCGCGGGTCATGGAACGGACATCACCCGGACATACGCCGGCGCAGGCAGTTCTGTAGAGCCGAGCCCATGCTCGGCTGGGCATAGGCCGAAGCAGCCGAGCATGGGCTTGGCTCTACAGGAGCCTAGGCCAACAGCGTCGTCAGCTGCGCCGGCTCACGGGCCAGCTGACCCGCGCCGGCTTCGGTCAGTTCGGCCTCACCGCCAAAGCCCCACAGCACGCCCACACTGCGCAGGCCGTGGTGGCGCGCGCCTTCGATGTCCATGCGGCGGTCGCCGATCATCCAGCACTGCGCAGGCTGCACCTGCAGCCGACGCAACGCCTCGCCGACCAGTTCCGGCTTGTGGCTGCGCGAGCCGTCCAGGGTCGAACCGACGATCTCCTCGAACAGCCCGCCGAACGGCAGGTGGGCAAGGATGCGGCGCGCATGCGGCTCGTTCTTGGCCGTGACCACCGCCAGGCGGTGGCCGCGACCATGCAACGTGCGCAGGGTGTCCTCCACCTGCGGGTACACCGTGTGCTCGCGCCAGCCTTCGACATCGAAGCGCTCCCGGTAGTAGCCCACTGCCTGTTCCACCCGCGCCGGTTCACCGAACAGCGGCATGAAGGTGGTACGCAGCGACGGACCGATCCAGCCCCGCAGGGTGTCCTGCGGCGGCACCGGGTATTCCATCTTCTGCAGCGCATAGGCGATGCAGGCGGTGATGCCCACCTGCGAATCGATCAGCGTGCCGTCCAGGTCGAAGAACAGCACATCCTTGCCGCGCTCGCCACTCATGCGCCGCGCGCGTCGAGTGCGGCCACCGCCGGCAGGGTCTTGCCTTCCAGGAACTCCAGGAACGCACCGCCGCCGGTGGAGATGTAGCTGACCTGCTGGGCGATATCGAACTTGTCGACTGCGGCCAGGGTGTCGCCGCCACCGGCGATGGAGAATGCCCTCGAGCTGGCGATCGCGCGGGCCAGCGCTTCGGTGCCCTTGCTGAAGGCCTCGAACTCGAACACGCCGACCGGGCCGTTCCAGACCACGGTGCCGGCCTTCTCGATCAGCTGCGCGTACTGCGCGGCGGTCTGCGGGCCGATGTCCAGGATCAGGTCGTCTTCGGCAACGGCATCGACCGCCTTCACTTCCGCGGCAGCGTCGGGCAGGAACTGCTTGGCGGTGACCACGTCCACCGGCAACGGAATGTCGGCGCCACGCGCCTTCGCATCGGCCACGATCTTCTTCGCCGTGTCCAGCAGGTCCGGTTCATACAGCGACTTGCCGACGTTATGGCCAGCGGCAGCAATGAAAGTATTGGCGATGCCGCCACCCACGATCAGCTGATCGACCTTGCCGACCAGGTTGGCCAGCAGTTCCAGCTTGGTGCTGACCTTGCTGCCGGCGACGATGGCAAGCAACGGCTTGGCCGGTGCATCCAGCGCCTGCGCCAGCGCGTCCAGCTCGGCCATCAGCAGCGGGCCACCGGCCGCGACCGGTGCGAAGCGGATGACACCATGGGTGGAGGCCTGCGCACGGTGCGCGGTGCCGAAGGCATCCATCACGAACACATCGCATAGCGCCGCGTACTTCTTCGACAGGGCTTCATCGTCCTTGCCCTCGCCGACGTTCATGCGGCAATTTTCCAGCAGCACCAGCTGGCCCGGCTGCACCTCGACGCCGTCGACCCAGTCACGCACCAGCGGCACTTCGCGGCCGAGCAGCTCGGACAGGCGCGCAGCCACCGGGGCCAGTGAATCGGCTTCGCTCCACACGCCTTCCTTCGGGCGCCCCAGATGCGAGGTGACCATCACCGCCGCGCCCTGCTCCAGCGCACGCTTGAGCGTCGGCAGCGAAGCGGTGATGCGCTGTTCGGAAGTGATGCGGCCATTCTCGATCGGCACGTTCAGATCCTGGCGGATCAGCACGCGCTTGCCGGAGAGGTCGAGGTCGGTCATGCGGACGATGGACATGGGCAACTCTTTGGCTCAGGGACGGGATGCCGGGGTACGGCAGACGGCCATTGTATCGGGTGCGGGTGGTGGGAGGGCCGATGCCTGCGGCAGGCAGAGGCGCACGGCAACGGCAACGGCAACGGCAACAGCAACAGCAACTGCCAAAGCGCTGACGCTTCATGATGCTGGGGGTGGGCCGGGGCGGTGTGGGGTGGCAGGGGGCGCCGTGAATCCGTCCATGGAGGCTTGGCAGCCGCATCCATGCGGCTGACACCCCTGCCAACCCACACGGCCCCGGCCTCGACAGGTTCATGTGACGGAGCGGATGGCAAAGGCAAGAGCGGTTTCTGATGTCGGAGAAAAATGTAGAGCCGAGCCCGTGCTCGGCTGGGTCTTATCGCGAACAGCAGCCGAGCGTGGGCTCGGCTCTACAAAGAGCGCCCTGCCAAGCAGCTTTTGCTCTTCTTTTTTTCTTTCCGTGGGTGGACGCACACGGAAATTGTCAGAGGCCGGGGGGGGTGGGTGCGGGGGGGTGTCAGCCGCTGGGCCCCGAGGCTGGCCTGGGGCGGGTTGGGCAGGACGCCCAACCCCGGTCTTGCCGGGTGCGCAGGACAGCGAACACGAGCAAGCCGCTG